>NZ_JBNYXM010000009.1:0-266895 GCF_051380665.1 Janthinobacterium lyxosi | reverse complement strand
GATGACCATAGCAAGTTGGTCCCACCCCTTCCCATCCCGAACAGGACCGTGAAACAACTTTGCGCCGATGATAGTGCTGCAACCAGTGTGAAAGTAGGTTATCGTCAGGCTTGTTATTCGTAGTAGAGAAAAACCCCGATCAGAAATGGTCGGGGTTTTTTTTCGTCTGGATATTTATCCACCAAATCGTACAGGCGTAAAAAAGGCAGCGCTACGCGCTGCCTTTGTCATTTATCAAACCCATTAAAAGTGATAAGCGACTTTGATGTTCATGTAATTGACGCCGCTGTTTGGTTTCTTGTAACCGCCGTTCGAGAAATGCTGGATCTTGGCAGCGACTTCCCATTTGTTATTGAAAATATAGCCGACGCCGATATGGTCGCCGAACTGGAAATGGGTCGACAGGCGGTTATCGTCGTTATCGTACAGCTTGGACAGCATGTGTACGCCAATGCCGCCTTCCGCATAGAAGCCCAATTTGTTTGTATTTTCAAAGCGGAACACGGGAGTAAAGCCCAGATCCCACAGTTTTTGATGCTGGCCAGGGACATTGCGATAGCTCTTGGCATCCCAACCGCCGATGCTGGCATCCCAGTAACCGCTCAGCTGCGTACCATTCGATACAAACCAAGCCTTATCCCAGTTCGAGGTCACGCCAGCGCGTACCATTTGTACCTTTACGCCCTTGGCATACTCACCGTAGACGGAGTCGATCAGTTTGTCGTCGGCGGCAAAGCCGGCGTTGGCCACCATCAGCGCGGCAACGGCGGCGATGGATTTGAGGAGATTCTTCTTGAAGAACATAGAGGCTTTCATCGTAAAATTGGCCGATAGGTTATTGTCTTGTTTGTACAGGCACCTTGCTTTGCATGCCGCTCTCGCCACTTGTTGATCTCAGGGGTTCAATTGACATTCTCTACAAAAATCGCATTTCTCGGTATCGGTCTGATGGGGGATCCGATGGTCCGGTGCCTGCTACGCGCTGGATATTCTGTCACAATTTGGAATCGCACGCACAGCAAGGCCCAAGCCCTGCGTGCTGCAGGGGCACAGCCAGCTGTTTCCTTGATTGAGGCGGTCAATGGCGCGGACGTGGTCATCTCGATGCTGGAAGCCGGTCCCATCGTGGCGCAGGTGCTGCAAGAGGCGCTGCCGGCTTTGGCAGCTGACGCGATGTGGATCGATATGAGTTCCACCAAGCAATCAGAAGCCCAGCAATTCCATGCCATCTTGCACGCGGCAGGCCATGCTTTCATCGATGCGCCCGTGTCGGGGGGCGTTGGCGGGGCGCAGGTGGGCACCCTGGCCATCATGGCCGGCGCCAGCGCCAAGGACTACGCCTGTGTGGAAACGATTTTGTCGGCCATGGGCCGTCCGACCCTGGTGGGCCCGCCAGGCAGCGGACAGGTGGCCAAGCTGTGCAATCAGCTGATCGTCGGTGCCACTTTGGCCATCGTGGCCGAAGCGCTGTTGTTGGCACAGGCGGCCGGCGCCGATGCAGCCGCCGTGCGCGCGGCCATTCGTGGCGGTTTTGCCGAGAGCAAGATTTTGGACGTCCATGGCCAGCGCATGCTGGAGCGCAATTTTGTTGCCGGTGGTCAAGTGAAGAGCCAGATCAAGGACATGCACAACATCCTCGCGGCGGCCGAAGCGGCGCATGTCATCTTGCCAGTGACGCAACTGGTGACGCAGCGCTATGAAACCATTGCTGAAACGTACCCGACGGCGGACCATGCGGCGGCCTTGCTGGCCCTGGAAGCGTTGAATCCGGGCCAGCGCCTGGGCACCGTTCCGGATAAACTGAGCTGAATCAAGCGACGGGCAGGCTCGCTTCGGCCAGCTTGACCCAGAAACTGGCGCCGATGGGCAGCAGGTTGTCGTTGAAGTCGTAGCTGCCATTGTGCAAGACGCACGGCCCCAGGCCATGGCCGCCGTCGCGGTGCTCGCCATCGCCATTGCCGATGAAGATGTAGCAGCCGGCTTTTTCTTGCAGGAAAAAGGCAAAATCTTCCGCGCCCATGGTCGGTTCGACATTCGCGTTGACCTTGTCGGCGCCGACCACGCTTTTCATCACTTCGACGGCAAACGCCGTTTCTTTCGCGTGGTTGACCAGCGGTGGATAGTTGCGCTTGAAGTGGAAGTCGACTTCCGCGCCAAAGGCGGCGGCCGTATGCACGGCGATCTCGCGCATGCGCTCTTCGATCAAGTCCAGTACGGGTGTGGTGAAGGTGCGCACGGTGCCGACCAGGCTGGCGTCATCGGGAATCACATTGGTAGCGCTACCCGCATGGATTTGCGTGATCGACAGCACGGCCGTGTCTAGCGGGCTCTTGTTGCGCGTGATGACGGTTTGCCAGCTTTGCGCGATTTGCACGGCCACCATCACGGGGTCGATACCCTTGTGGGGCTGGGCCGCGTGGGCGCCCTTGCCCTTGACGGTGACGTGGAATTCATTGCTCGACGCCATCATCGGTCCTTCCACCACGCTCAGGGTGCCTGTTTCGGCGCCTGGCCAGTTGTGCATGCCGTAGATGGCATCCATGGGAAAGCGTGTAAACAAACCGTCTTCGATCATTTCGCGCGCGCCGGCGCCGCCTTCTTCGGCCGGCTGGAAGACCAGATACACGGTGCCGTCGAAATGGCGGTGCTGGGCCAGGTAATGGGCCGCGCCCAGCAGCATGGCCGTGTGGCCGTCGTGACCGCAGGCGTGCATCTTGCCGGGGTGGCGCGAAGCATGCTTAAAGGTATTCATTTCCTGCATCGGCAAGGCATCCATGTCGGCGCGCAGGCCGATGGCACGTGTCGAGGTGCCATTCTGGATGATGCCGACGACGCCGGTGCGACCCAGGCCGCGTACCACGGGAATGCCCCATTCCGTCAGTTTGGCGGCGATCACGTCCGAGGTGCGCTGTTCTTCATAGCATAGCTCGGGATGCGCGTGCAGGTCGCGGCGGATACCTTGCAGCTCGGATTGAAACGCCAAGATGGGATCAACTAATTTCATCGGACTCTCCTGTGTATGCTGGCGCACGGCATGTATGGCGCGCCGGACCGCGGCTGTTTGATCAAAAACAGGCGCGGCTAATAATGCATTGTAGCCCTTGTTTGCCGGGTAAATCCAGCGCACGGCCCAGCTTGCCATGGCGCCAACAGCAAGCGCGCGGAATGGTTTACAGTATCGCCTTCCCCCAACGTTTTTGGATTGCCCATGACCACCACCCAAGTGCGCGCCGCCTGCCCGCTCGACTGCCCTGATACCTGCGCCTTGCTGGTCACCGTGACCGATGGCGTGGCAACAGCCGTCAAGGGCGATCCTGACCACCCGACCACGGCTGGCGTGCTGTGCACCAAGGTGTCGCGCTTCACGGAACGTACCTACCATGCGGACCGGCTGCTGCATCCGCTGCGCCGCGTGGGCAAGAAGGGGGAGGGAAAGTTCGAGCGCATCAGCTGGGAAGAAGCATTGCAGACCATCGCCGCCCGCTTGAAACCGATCGCCGCGCGCGATCCGCAGGCGATCTTGCCGTACAGCTACTGCGGCACCATGGGCCTGGTGCAGGGCGAATCGATGTCCTCGCGTTTTTTCAACCAGCTTGGTGCTTCCTTGCTGGACCGCACCATTTGCGCCTCGGCCGGCGCCACGGGCTACCGCTACACGGTGGGGGCCAGCATCGGCACGGACCTGGAACAATTCCAGAACGCCAAATTGATCATCATCTGGGGCGGCAACCCGATCGCCTCGAACCTGCACTTCTGGATGCGGGCGCAAGAGGCCAAGCGCAACGGCGCGACCTTGATCGCCATCGACCCGTATCGTTCGCTGACGGCCGAAAAATGCCATCAGCACGTCGCCTTGCTGCCGGGTACCGATGCGGCCCTGGCGTTGGGCTTGATGCATGTCTTGATTGGGGAAGATTGGCTCGATCATGACTACATCGAACGCCATACCGTCGGCTACGATGCCTTGAAACAGCGTGCCCTGGAATGGCCGCCCGAGCGCGCGGCCGAGGTGTGCGGCATTACGACGATGGAAGTGGTGGACCTGGCACGCCTGTACGGCCAGGCGTGCCGCTCTGGCGAGGGCGCCGCCATCCGTACCAACTACGGCGTGCAGCGCGTGCATGGCGGTGGCATGGCAGTGCGCAATATCGCCTGCCTGCCGGCCCTGACGGGCGCGTGGCGCCATCCAGCCGGCGGCATGCAGCTGTCGAGCTCGGGTTCCTTTCCTGTCAATCGCAAGGCCTTGCAGCGCCCCGATTTGCTCAAAGGCACGCCGCGCACCATCAACATGAGCACCATCGGCGACGATCTGCTGAAAACCACGTCACCCGAGTTCGGCCCGCAAGTCGAGGCCGTGATCGTCTACAACTCGAATCCCCTGGCGGTGGCGCCCGATTCCTCGAAAGTGGCGCAGGGTTTTGCCCGCGAAGATTTGTTTACGGTCGTGCTCGAGCACTTCCAGACCGATACCGTCGATTACGCCGACATCGTGCTGCCCGCCACCACGCAGCTCGAGCATGTCGATGCGCACTCCACCTATGGCCACTTGTACATGATGGCGAACAATGCGGCCGTGGCGCCGCTGGGCGAAGCGAAGGCAAATACGGAAATCTTCCGCTTGCTGGCGCAGCACATGGGTTTTGATGATCCATGCTTCCAGGAAAGCGACGATGCGCTGGCGGCCAAGGCGTTCGATGCGACGGATGCGCGCGCCGTGCATTTCGACTGGGAATCGCTGAAACGCACGGGCTGGCAAAAGCTGGCCATGGCCGAGGCGCCATTTGCCGAAGGTGGTTTCCCCACGCCATCGGGCAAGTGCGAGTTTTATTCCAGCGCCATGGCGCAGGCGGGACTCGATCCCTTGCCGACGTACATTGCACCGCACGAATCGCTGGCCAGCAATCCCACGCTGGCGGCGCGCTATCCGCTGGCCATGATTTCCCCGCCGGCACGCAATTTCCTCAATTCCACTTTCGTCAACGTGAAAAGCCTGCGCGCGGCGGAAGGCGAGCCACACCTCGATATTCATCCTGACGATGGCGCAGCGCGCGGCATCGCCGCCGGTGACATGGTGCGCATCTTCAATGACCGCGGCAGCTTTGTTGCCAAGGCCAGGGTCACGGACAAGGCGAGACGGGGCCTGGTGGTGGGTTTGTCCGTATGGTGGAAGAAGCTGGCCAGCGACGGCAAGAATGCCAATGAAGTGACCAGCCAGCGCCTGACGGACATGGGCCGCGCGCCGACCTTTTACGATACGCTGGTCGAAGTGGAAAAGGTTGCCTGACATGCTGCGCTGGCCCGCCTGCTTGCTTGTCGGCACCTTGTGCATGCTGCTGGGCGGCTGCACGCAGTTGCGTTACTACACGCAAGCGGCGCAGGGACAATATGCCCTGTGGTCCGGCGCGCGCCCCATCGGTGACTGGCTCGACGACCCGGCCACCGAGCCGCGCCTGAAAGTGCGTCTGGCCAAGGCGCAGCAAATTCGCCGCTTTGCCGTCAGCGAGCTGGAGTTGCCCGATAATGGCAGCTACAAGAACTACGCGGCCCTGCGGCGCCCGTTTGTGCTGTGGAACGTGGTGGCCACGCCGGAATTGTCGCTGCAGCCGCTGCAATGGTGTTTCCCCATCGCCGGCTGCGTCAGCTATCGAGGCTATTACAGCAAGGAAGAGGCGCTCGCGTATGCCGAGCAGTTGCGCGCCCAGCATTACGATGTGCAGGTGGGCGGCGTGCCCGCCTATTCCACCCTGGGCTGGTTCGACGATCCCCTGCTGTCGACCTTTATCAACTACAACGATGCGGAACTGGCGCGCCTGATTTTTCATGAACTGGCACACCAGGTGGTGTACGTGCCCGGCGATTCGGCCTTCAACGAGTCGTTTGCCGGTGCCGTGGAAGAGGCGGGCGTGCAGCGCTGGCTGGCACGCGAAGGTAATGAGGCCATGCGCGCGTCGTATGCCCAGTATGCGGCGCGGCGCCAGGATTTTCTGGCCTTGCTGCTGAAATATCGTGAGGAGCTGGAGGCCGTGTATGCCAGCGACGCCAGCGATGCGGACAAGCGCGCGCGCAAGGCGCAGGTGTTTGCTGCATTGCAAGACGCGTATCAGGTGCAGAAGCGAGAGTGGGGTGGTTTTGCCGGTTACGACCGCTGGTTCGAGCAGCCATTGAGCAATGCGCACCTGGCTTCCGTGTCTACCTACAATGAATTTTTGCCTGCCTTCAGAAAATTGCTGGAAGAAAAAAAGAACTTTCGTGCTTTTTATGCTGCAGTGCACACAATGACCCAGATCAAAAAGCCTGAGCGCAGGCGTGCGCTGGAACAATTGTCCAGCCCCTGACCCGTAAAGATTGTCTCGCACGTCAGGGCGAACGATCCTGCAACAGTGTATTTATCATGCTGCACTGCAGCACAAAAAGCCCCTAGAGTTGCCGCTCGAATACTGTTAAAAGCGCTTGCATGGAAGCGCGGCGCCCGATAGCATCGCATTAGTAGCATAGAGCAATTGCTCGTCAGAATGCTCAAACTGACTGCAGGACGACAGAATCCGCAGCAATGATCCGCGCCGGCAGGCTGCGCCGGCTCCCCACGATTATTCGAGACAAGAGGCACAGGATGGAAAAAATTTGGCTGAAGTCGTATCCTCCCGGCGTTCCCGCCGACATCGATCCTGATCAATATCGTTCGCTGGTGCATTTGCTGGAAGAGGCGTTTCAAAAATATGCGGACCGCAATGCCTATGTCTGCATGGACAAATTTCTCACCTATGCCGAACTCGACACTTATTCGCGCCAGTTGGGTGCCTGGCTGCAAAGCCGCGGCTTGAAAAAAGGGGCCAGAGTCGCCCTGATGATGCCGAACGTGCTGCAGTATCCGGTGGCGATCGCTGCCGTGCTGCGCGCCGGTTACACTGTGGTCAACGTCAACCCGCTGTACACGCCGCGCGAACTCGAGCACCAGCTCAACGATTCGGGCAGCGAAGCCATCATCGTGCTGGAAAACTTCGCCCATACGCTAGAACAAGTACTGAGCAAGACGGCCGTCAAGCACATCGTCGTCGCCAGCATGGGTGAAATGTTGGGCGGCTTGAAAGGCATGATCGTCAATTTTGTCGTGCGCAACGTCAAGAAGATGGTGCCCGCATATTCCTTGCCGAACGCCATGCGTTTCAAGCAGGCGCTGGCGCTGGGCAGCCGCATGAAACTCACGCCCGTCGAGCTGAGCATCAACGACGCTGCCTTCCTGCAATACACGGGCGGCACGACGGGCGTGTCGAAAGGCGCGACCTTGAGCCACCGCAACGTGATCGCCAATGTGCTGCAGAGCGAAGCGTGGTCGGGCGCGGCGCTCGACCAGAACAGCCGCGAGCAGTTGATCATCGTCTGCGCCTTGCCGCTGTACCATATCTTTGCCCTGACGGCGTGCGCGATGTGGGGCACGCGCGTGGGCGCCCTGAATATCCTGATCCCGAATCCGCGCGATATCCCGGGCCTGATCAAGGAGTTGGGCAAGTACAAATTCAACCTGCTGCCAGCGGTCAATACGCTGTATAACGCGCTGGTGAATCACCCCGACTTCGCCAAGCTCGACTTCTCGGGCTTGAAGATCGCCAATGGCGGCGGCATGGCGGTGCAGCAAGCCGTCAATGACAAATGGCTGCAAGCGACGGGTGTGTCCATCATCGAAGGTTATGGCCTGTCGGAAACGTCGCCCGTCGCTACCTGCAACCGCGCCGACAGCACGGCGTTTTCCGGCACCATCGGCTTGCCGATTCCGTCGACCGAGATCGCGATTTTCGACGATGACGGCAGGGAAGTGCCGCTGGGCCAGACGGGCGAGATCGCCATCCGTGGCCCGCAAGTGATGACGGGCTACTGGAACCGTCCCGATGAAACGGCCAAGGTCATGACACAAGACGGCTACTTCAAATCGGGCGACGTGGGCATCATGGACGAGCGCGGCTACGTGAAGATCGTGGACCGCAAGAAAGACATGATTCTCGTCTCCGGTTTCAATGTGTATCCGAACGAGGTCGAAGCCGTCATCGCGGCCCATCCGGGCGTGCTCGAGTGCGCCTGCGTGGGCGTACCCGATGAGCATTCGGGCGAGGCCGTGAAAGTGTTTGTGGTACGCAAGGATCCGAACCTGACCCAGGCAGCGCTGGCCGCGTATTGCAAGGAACAATTCACGGGTTACAAGCGGCCGAAATACATCGAGTTCCGCGATGAACTGCCGAAGACCAACGTCGGCAAGATTTTGCGTCGCGCCCTGCGTGACGAAACGAAGACAGCAGCATAAACAGTGCGGGATGCGCCAGGAGGCGCATCCCTTTTACAGATAAAGATGAGGCGAGATGGACAAGATTTGGTTGAAGTCGTACCCGGACAGCGTTCCCGCAGAGATTGATTGCACGCAATACCGTTCCGTGACGCATTTGCTGGAAGAGTCGTTCCAGAAATATGCGGACCGTAACGCTTTCGTGTGCATGGATAAATTCCTTACCTACCGCGAGCTCGACCAGCTGTCGCAACAGATGGGCGCCTGGCTGCAAAGCAAGGGGCTGCAGCCAGGTGCGCGCGTGGCGATCATGCTGCCGAACGTGCTGCAGTACCCGGTGGCCATGGCGGCGATTTTGCGCGCCGGCTATACCGTGGTGAACGTCAACCCGCTGTACACGCCGCGTGAATTGCAGCACCAGCTGATCGATTCGGGCAGTGTAGCGATCATCGTGCTGGAAAACTTTGCCACCACGGTGGAGCAGGTGTTGCCGCATACCCAGGTCAAGCATGTGATCGTGGCCACCATGGGTGATTTGCTGGGTGGCTTGAAGGGCACGATTGTTAATTTCGTCGTGCGCAAGATCAAGAAAATGGTGCCCGCGTTTTCCTTGCCGGGCGCCATCAGTTTCAACAAGATGCTGGCCGAAGGTGCGCGCCTGGCGCTCAAGCCCGTGCAGCAGGGGCATGACGATATCGTCTTCCTGCAATACACGGGGGGCACGACGGGCGTGTCAAAAGGCGCGATGCTGTTGCACCGTAACGTGATCGCCAACGTGCTGCAAAACGAGGCGTGGATGTCGCCCGTGATGACGCCTGAAATGCGCGCCACCTCGATGGGCTTCATGTGCGCCTTGCCCCTGTATCACATCTATTCGCTGACGGTCAGCGCCCTGATGGGCATGCGCCTGGGCGGCATGAGCGTGCTGATCCCGAATCCGCGCGACATCCCCGGTTTCGTCAAGGAATTGAGCAAGCACAAGATCGTCGTTTTCCCGGCCGTCAATACCCTGTACAACGCGTTGCTGAACAATGCCGACTTTGCCAAGCTCGATTTCTCCAGCTACAAGGTGTGCAATGGCGGCGGCATGGCCCTGCAGCGCAACGTGGCCGAACGCTGGCTGAAACTGACGGGCTGCCCGCTGATCGAAGGCTATGGCATGTCGGAAACATCGCCCGTGGTGACGGGCAACCGTGTCGATATCACGGAATTCACGGGCAGCATCGGCTTGCCATTCCCGTCGACGGAAGTGGCGATCCTGAACGATGATGGCGTGGAAGTGCCGCTGGGCGAACCGGGCGAAATCGCCGTGCGCGGCCCGCAAGTGATGGCCGGCTACTGGCAGCGTCCGGACGAAACGGCCAAGTCGATGACGGCGGACGGCTACTTCAAGACGGGTGACGTGGGCGTCATGGACGAGCGCGGCTACGTGAAGATCGTGGACCGCAAGAAAGACATGATCATCGTCTCTGGCTTCAACGTGTATCCGAACGAGGTGGAAGACGTGGTCTCTTCGTGCCCGGGCGTGCTCGAATGCGCATGCATCGGCGTGCCGGATGCCAACGCGGGCGAAGCCGTGAAAGTGTTTGTCGTGCGCAAGGATCCTAAGCTGACGGTGGAACAGATCCGCGAGCATTGCAAGCATGAATTGACGGCATACAAGAAGCCGAAATACATCGAGTTCCGCGATGAATTGCCGAAGACCAATGTCGGCAAGATCTTGCGCCGTCAATTGCGCGACGAAAAGAAGGTTGCTTAAGCGTTAGCTCTGCAAGCCAGCTTTGCCATCCTGGACGGTAAAGCTGGCCAATGTTGCGATGCCCGATACGCTGTCGCGCACATTCTCCAAACCCTGGAACAGGGTCGTGGTTTTCTCCGGTGTGATTTCCAGCAACATGTAGCCGCGCTTGTCGCTGCGCCCGTAGCGGATGTGCGGGTTCATCGCCACGTACTGCTCGGTGCGCGCCTGCGGGCGTGAACTCGAGGTGATGGAAGTGCCGCAAAACTCGGTGGCCAGCACGGGATTCTCCTTGCCGGCAGGGCGCATGGCATTGCGGCTCAGTTCCGTGGCATAAAAGGTGTGCACGTCGCCTGACAGCACCAGCGGGTTGCGCGCGCCGCTGCTGCGCAGGGCGTCGAGCAGGTGCTGGCGCGCCATGGGATAGCCATCCCAGCCATCGGTCCAGATGCGCTCGTCGCCGGGCCGCAGGATGGGCACCTGGCTCGATTGCGCCATCAGCGTTTGCTGGGCCAGGATATTCCAGCGCGCGGGAGAATCATCGAGACCGGCTTGCAGCCAGCGCTGCTGTTCCTCGCCCAGCATGGTGCGCTGTGGTTTCAGCAAGTCGGGGCAGTTGCGCGTGGTGACGGAATTGGAGCCGCCGCGGCCCGGCCTGGCGCACGCGTGATAGGCGCGGTATTGCCGGTCGTCCAGCACGTGGAAGCGCGCCAGGCGGCCCCAGTCATAGCGCTGGTAAATACGCATGTCGACAAAGCCCCGTCGTCCCAGCGGCAGCAGGCGCAGCGGCATGTGTTCATAAAACGCCTGGTAGGCGGCCGCGCGGCGCTGCAAAAAGGTGGGCGTGAGCAATTCGTCGCGGTCATTGCCGTAATCGTTGGCCACTTCATGGTCATCCCAGGTGACGATCCACGGCGCGGCCAGGTGTGCGCCCTGCAAATCCTGGTCGCTCTTGTATTGCGCATAGCGGGCGCGGTACTCGTCCAGGCTGAAACTTTCGTGCGTGCGCACTGCCCGGCTCGGGTGCTGCAGCTGGTACGGTCCCCACTCATAAATGTAATCGCCCAAGAAGGCCACCAGGTCGGGTGCGGCCGCCGCGATGTGCCGGTGCGCCGCATACGCGCCGAATTCCCAGTGCTGGCACGAAGCCACGGCCAGTTTCAGCGAGGAAGGCATGGAGCCGGGTTCGGGTGCCGTGCGCGTACGGCCCACGGGGCTGACGGCGTCGCCAAGCATGAAGCGGTACCAGTACCAGCGCCCGGGCGCCAGACCCGCCACGTCCACATGCACGCTGTGCGCGAGGCCGGGCGTGGCCGTGGCCTGGCCCTTGGCAACGATGCGGCGAAAACCTTCGTCGTCGGCCACTTCCCAGCGCACGTTCAGGGCGATGGCGGGTGTGGCGCTTGCGTGCAGCGGGTCGTAGCAGATGCGCGTCCACAGCACCACCGCATCGGGCAAGGGCGAACCGGAAGCGACGCCGAGCGCAAAAGGATAGCCGTTGCCATTCAAGCGCGTGGCGGCGCTCGTGCTGGAACCGGACAGCACGCCGCCAGCGGCGGCCAGCGAGACGATGCGCGCAGCACTGAGCAGGAAGATGCGGCGCTGCCTATCCATGCCGGCCGGCCATGCAATGTAGGATTATTGCGACAGCAGGGTCTCGATGGGCGGCACCTTGCGCGGCTTGCGGTCGGAGTCGGTCGCCACATAGATCAGCGTCGCTTCCGTGACTTTCACGATGCACGCCTGCAGGCGGTTGCGTTCAGCATACACCTCGACATTGACGGTGATCGAAGTATTGCCAACCTTGACGATGTCGGCGTAGAAGGAGAGCAGATCGCCGACGAACACGGGGTTTTTGAAGACGAAGGAGTTGACGGCGATGGTGGCGACACGGCCGTTGGCACGCCGCGTGGCCGGCAGCGAGCCGGCGATATCGACTTGCGCCATGATCCAGCCGCCGAAGACGTCGCCGTACACATTGGCGTCGGAGGGCGCGGGCATCATGCGCAATTCCGGCATTTTTCCGGCGGGCAGGCCGGAGGCGAGGCAGTTATCAGGGCGGTAGGGGGAGGTGCTCATCTTTTATTCTCATGAAAGGCTACAATTGCCCCGATTGAACCATAAAAAGCCGACCTTCGCCATGCGCCGTTCCCAGACTCCCCCCCCACCCCGCTCGCCAGCCTCCGCCAGCCACAGCGATTTCGCCACCATCAAGACCTTGCTGCCGTACCTGTGGGTCTACAAATGGCGGGTCCTGCTGGCGCTGCTATGCCTGGTGGGCGCCAAGCTGGCCAACGTGGGCGTGCCCCTGATCCTGAAAAAACTCGTCGACGCCATGACGATCACGGCGGCCCATCCGCAAGCGCTGCTGGTGTTGCCGGTCGGCTTGCTGGTGGCCTACGGCTTGCTGCGCCTGTCGACCACCTTGTTTACCGAATTGCGCGAATTCCTGTTCGCCCGGGTGACGCAGCGGGCCGTGCGCACCATCGCCCTGCAAGTGTTTCGCCACCTGCATGCCTTGTCGCTGCGCTTCCACCTGAACCGCCAGACGGGCGGCATGACGCGCGATATCGAACGGGGCACGCGCAGCGTCGGCTCGCTCATTTCCTATACCTTGTTCAATATCTTGCCGACCCTGGTGGAAATCACCCTCGTGCTCGGCTACCTGGTCTTGCATTACGACATCTGGTTCACCGTGATCACGGCGGTGGCGTTGGTGTCGTACATCGCGTTTACCGTGCTGGTGACGAACTGGCGTACGCATTTCCGCCGCACCATGAACGACCTCGACTCGAAGGCGAATACCAAGGCCATCGATTCGCTGATCAACTATGAAACCGTGAAATATTTCGGTAACGAGGATTACGAGGCGAAGCGCTACGACGAAGGCTTGCAGCGCTATGAATCGGCCGCCGTGAAATCGCAGACTTCCTTGTCCCTGCTCAATACGGGCCAGTCGCTGATCATCGCCACAGCCGTCACCTTGATCCTGTGGCGCGCCACGGTGGGCGTGATCGACGGCAGCATGACGCTGGGCGACCTGGTGCTGGTGAACGCCTTCATGATCCAGCTGTACATCCCCCTCAATTTTTTAGGGGTCATTTACCGCGAAATCAAGCAAAGCCTGGCCGACATGGAGCGCCTGTTTTCCCTGCTGAACGAAAACCGCGAAATCGCCGATACGCCGGAGGCAAAACCGCTCGTCACGCGCGGCGCGGCCGTGCGCTTTGCGCATGTGGATTTCAACTACGAAGCCAAGCGGCAAATCCTGTTCGACGTGGATTTCCAGATACCGGCCGGCACCACGACGGCCGTGGTGGGCCACAGCGGCTCGGGCAAGTCGACCCTGTCGCGTTTGCTGTTCCGCTTCTATGAAGTCGATGGCGGCAGCATCACCATCGATGGCCAGGACTTGCGCAGCATCACACAGGACTCCCTGCGCGCCGCCATCGGCATCGTGCCGCAAGATACGGTGCTGTTCAACGACAGCATCGAATACAACATCGCTTACGGCAAGCCGGGCGCCAGCAAGGACGCCATCGTGGTGGCGGCAAAAGCGGCGTCGATCCATGATTTTATTGAAAGCTTGCCGGATGGCTACAACTCCATGGTGGGCGAGCGGGGCTTGAAGCTGTCGGGCGGTGAAAAGCAGCGCGTGGCCATCGCCCGCACCTTGCTGAAAGACCCGGCCATCCTGATTTTCGACGAAGCCACGTCGGCGCTCGATTCCAAGGCCGAGCAGGCGATCCAGGCGCAGCTGAAGGACATCGCCAAAAACCGCACCACCCTGGTGATCGCACACCGGCTGTCGACGGTGGCCGACGCCCAGCAAATCCTGGTGCTCGACCATGGCCGCATCGTCGAGCGGGGCACGCATCCGCAATTGCTGGCCGCCGATGGCTTGTACGCGCAAATGTGGCAACGCCAGCAGGTAAATAGGGACGATGAAGCGGAAGAGGACGACGCGCTGGCGGGTTTGGCGTCAGCAAAATAAATCGGTGGAGGAAAATCAGTAGGAAAAATGCTACAGCCGCGCTGATTCAGGCGCGCGTATAGCGCCTATTTGCGGACAATCGCAGAAAACGGCTGGTCCGGCGCTGAAAATGAAATAAAATTAATTCTATTGGTGGCATTTGCACCACAGTTGTTTCGTCCGGCTTTGTGTCCGGTTTGTCCGTCCAGGAGAATTTATGAAATTGACCAAAATCATCGCCACGTTGCTCAGCGTCGGCGTCATCAGTAGCATGTCGCCAGTCCAGGCTCAGGAATTGACCGGCACCTTGGCCAAGATCAAGAAAGCCGGTTCCGTCACCCTCGGTGTGCGCGACGGCTCCGTTCCCTTCTCCTATCTCGATGACAAGCAGCAATACCAAGGCTATTCGATCGACCTGTGCATGAAAGTCGTCACGGCCCTGCAAAAGCACTTGGGCATGAGCGAACTGAAAGTGGTGATGAGCCCCGTCACCTCGGCCAACCGTATCCCGCTGATGGCCAACGGCACCATCGACCTCGAATGTGGCTCGACCACGAACAATCTGGAGCGCCAGCAGCAGGTGGCATTCGCCCCGACCATGTTCGTCATCGGCAACCGCGTGCTATCGAAAAAAACCTCGAACATCAAGACCCTGGAAGACTTGCGCGGCAAGACTCTGGTCGCCACGGCCGGCACGTCGACCATCAAGCAGATGACGATTTTGAACAAGGAAAAGAACCTGGGCATGACGATTGCCGTCGGCAAGGATCATCCTGAGTCGTTCCTGATGCTGGAAACGGGCCGCGCGGTGGCCGAAGCCAACGACGACATCCTGCTGGCATCGCAAGTGGCCAATTCGAAAAACCCGAACGACTACGAAATCACCAAGGAAGCGCTGTCGGTCGAGCCGTACGGCATCATGCTGCGCAAGGGCGATCCGGCCTTCAAGAAAGTGGTCGACGACGCGCTGATCCGCCTGTACAAGAGCGATGACATCAACCGCATTTACGCGAAATGGTTTACCTCGTCTATCCCGCCGAAAAACATCAACCTGAAATTCCCCATGCCGCCGCAATTGAAGGCCGTGTTCATGAATCCGACCGACTCGGGTGACCCGGCTGCGTATGCGGCGGTGCCCGAAGCGCAGAAGACATCGGACAAACGGAAAAAGTAACAAGAGTGCGTAACAAATCGGGGGGCGCAAGCCTCCCGTTTCAATTGCGGGACGGGCGGCAGACAAGCCGCCTTCCTTGGGCTGCATGGGAAGGATGATCATGAATTACAACTGGAATTGGCGCATTTTCTGGGAGATGTCCCCCGATGGCGTGGGCACGTATATGGACACGCTGTGGTCTGGCTTGATCTGGACCCTGGCCACGGCCGGCGCAGCCTGGATCATGGCCTTGATCCTGGGCCTGGTGATCGGCACCGTCCGCACCCTGCCGAACAAATGGCTGGTGGGCGTGGCCAATGCCCACGTTGAATTGTTCCGCAATGTTCCGCTGCTGGTACAGATGTTCCTGTGGTATTTCGTCATGCCGGAACTGCTGCCGCCGGACCTGGGTGCCTGGGTCAAGTCACTGCCGAACGCGCCATTCGTCACGGCCGTTTTATGCCTGGGATTCTTTACCTCCTCGCGCGTGGCCGTGCAGGTGACGACGGGCATCGAGGCGCTGCCGCGCGGGCAGAAACTGGCCGGCACCGCGCTGGGCCTGACCTTGCCGCAAACCTACCGTTTCATCTTGCTGCCGATGGCCGCGCGCGTCATCATGCCGCCGCTGACCAGTGAATTTCTGAATATCATCAAGAACAGCTCCGTGGCATTGACCATCGGCCTGATCGAACTGACGGCCAGCGCGCGCGCCATCCAGGAGTTTTCCTTCCAGGTGTTCGAGGCGTTTTCGGCCGCCACCATTATTTACGTCGTCGTCAATCTGCTGGTGGTGGTGCTGATGCACCTGATCGAGAAAAAGGTCGCCATACCGGGCTTCATCGTCGCCGGCGCCAAGACGGGAGGACACTGACATGTTCGGTAACTTCGACTTCGATGTCATCTCCCGCTCGTGGGTTTACCTGTTCCAGACCGGCATGGTCTTCACCCTGAAACTGACGGCGCTGGCCATGGTGGGCGGCATCGTGCTGGGCACCTTGCTGGCGCTGATGCGCCTGTCCAGCAACCGCCTCATCTCGGGCGTGGCATCGAGCTACGTCAACCTGATACGCTCGATCCCGCTGGTGCTGGTGATCTTCTGGTTCTACTTCCTGGTGCCGTACATCGCCGCCTGGGTCATCGGCGCGAACGAGCCCGTGAAAGTGGGCGCATTTTCTTCCGCGCTGATCACCTTCATCATGTTCGAGGCGGCATACTATTGCGAGATCATGCGCAGTGGCATACAGTCGATTCCTCGCGGCCAGGTATGGGCCGGCCAGGCGCTGGGCATGAACTACGCGCAGACCATGGGTAGCATCGTGCTGCCGCAGGCCTTTCGCAACATGATCCCCGTGCTGCTGACGCAGACCATCGTGCTGTTCCAGGACGTGTCGCTCGTGTACGTGTTGTCGATCCCCGATTTCGTCGGCGCCGCCTCGAAAATCGCGCAGCGCGACGGCCGCCTGGTGGAGATGTATGTGTTTGTCGCCGTCGTGTATTTCGTGCTGTGCTATGCCTTGTCGTTCCTGGTAAAACGCCTGCAGAAACGCGTCGCCATCATTCGCTAACCGAAAAAGAAAGAACAAGATGATCGAACTCAATAACGTCAGCAAATGGTATGGCCAGTTCCAGGTACTGACCGACTGCACCACCAAGGTCGCGAAGGGCGACGTGATGGTCATTTGCGGCCCGTCCGGCTCCGGCAAGTCGACCTTGATCAAGACCGTCAACGGTCTCGAACCGATACAGCAGGGGCAGATTATCGTCGACGGCATCAGCGTCAACGACCCGAAGACGAACTTGTCGAAACTGCGTGCGCGCATCGGCATGGTGTTTCAGAATTTCGAGCTGTTCCCGCACCTGTCCATCCGCGAAAACCTGACCATCGGCCAGATCAAGGTGCTCGGTCGCAGCGCCGACGAAGCCAATGCCAAGGGCTTGAAATACCTGGACCGCGTGGGCCTGCTGTCGCAGCAAGATAAATTTCCGGGCCAGCTGTCGGGCGGCCAGCAGCAGCGCGTGGCGATCGCCCGCGCGCTGTCGATGGACCCGATCGCCATGCTGTTCGACGAGCCCACTTCGGCGCTCGACCCGGAAATGATCAACGAAGTGCTGGACGTGATGGTGGGCCTGGCGCAGGAAGGCATGACGATGATGGTCGTCACGCACGAGATGGGCTTTGCCAAGCGCGTGGCCAACCGCATCGTCTTCATGGACCAGGGCAAGATCATCGAGGATTGCAGCAAGGATGACTTCTTCAACACGACACGCTCGGACCGCGCGCGCGATTTCCTCGCCAAGATCATCCATTAATTTTCACCGTGCGAACAGGAGTTGACGGCCAGGGTGGCTGCATCCTGATTCGCGTGCACTCCTGATATTGAAAACGGCCAGTGCACACTGGCCGTTTTATCGTCCGGCAGCGAGTGTGCACGGGGTGTCCGGGTCGGCGGGCCGGTCCGGCGGCTGGTAAAATGGCACCATCCGCAATGACCGCCTGAGAGCTGCCGCCATGTCCACACTCGATCACACCCCGACTTCCATCACCATCACCCGTCCTGACGACTGGCATTTGCACCTGCGCGATGGCGCCGTCATGGCCAGCGTGCTGCCGCACAGCGCGCGCCAGTTCGGCCGCGCCATCG
Source organism: Janthinobacterium lyxosi (assembly GCF_051380665.1). Taxonomy (NCBI): domain Bacteria; kingdom Pseudomonadati; phylum Pseudomonadota; class Betaproteobacteria; order Burkholderiales; family Oxalobacteraceae; genus Janthinobacterium; species Janthinobacterium lyxosi. Next base: position 249,117 of record NZ_JBNYXM010000009.1, on the reverse strand, counting down.
TCATGCCGAACCTGAAACCGCCCGTCACCACCACGGCGGACGCCGCCGCCTACCGCGAGCGCATCCTGGCCGCCGTGCCCGAAGGCATGAACTTCGATCCGCTGATGGTGCTGTACCTGACGAACAACACCTCGCCCGACGAAATCCGCCGCGCGCAGGACAGCGGCATCGTGCAGGCCGTCAAATTGTATCCGGCCGGCGCCACCACCAATTCCGACCTGGGCGTGACGGATTTGAAGAATTGCTACAAGGTGCTTGACGTGATGCAGGAAGTGGGCATGCCCTTCCTCGTGCACGGCGAAGTGACGGACCCGGAGATCGACATCTTCGACCGCGAAGCCGTCTTTATCGAGCGCGTGATGCGCCCGCTGCGTAGCGCCTTCCCGGCCCTGTCCGTCGTGTTCGAACACATCACCACCAAGGATGCGGCGCAGTACGTGGCTGAAGCGGAAGGCCCGATCGCCGCCACCATCACGGCGCATCATCTGCTGTACAACCGCAACGAGATTTTCAAGGGCGGCATCCGCCCGCATTACTACTGCCTGCCCATCCTCAAGCGCGAAGAGCACCGTTTGGCGCTGATGACGGCCGCCGCCAGCGGCGACGAGCGTTTCTTCCTCGGCACCGACTCGGCGCCGCACGCGCAAGGCGCCAAGGAAATGGCCTGCGGCTGCGCCGGTTGCTACACGGCCCTGCACGCGATGGAAATGTACGCCGAGGCATTCGAACGGGCCGGCGCGCTGGATAAACTGGAAGCATTCGCCAGCTTCCACGGCCCGGCCTTCTATGGCGTGCCGCGCAACACGGACAGCATCACCTTGAAGCGCGAAAGCTGGACTTTGCCAGCTTCGCTGCCACTGGGTGACAGCCACGTGATTCCGCTCAACGCGGGTGAGCAGATCAACTGGAAAATGGTCTAATTCCCCCATGCTGCCATCGATAGACTGGAGCCGCCCCTGGTATGCGACGGTGCTGCCGGCGCGACGGCAGCTGGACCTGCAGCGCGACACGGTGATTGCCGCGCTCAACGGGCAGGCGCGGGCGCTGGACTTGCGCAATCCGTCCGGCTTGCCGGTGTGCTTCGTGCCGCAAGCCGACCTGCCTGAAGGCGTGGCCTACGAGGAGTTCATCGGCGCAACGGGCGGCGTGCCGACGCGCGACAATCTGCATGACTTTTTCAATGCGCTCGTGTGGCTCACCTTCCCGCGCATCAAGCGGCAGTTGAATGCGCTGCAGGCGGCGCAGATCGCCCTGTCCGGCGTCGGCAAATCGCGTGGGCCGGCACGCGACGGCGCCACGATCTTTGACGAAAATTCCGCCTTGCTGGTGCTGCGCAACAGCGATGCCGGACGCGCGTTGGAAGCGGCCTTGCGCGGACACGACTGGCGCAGCGCCTTCATCGCGCAGCGCGACAAGTTTGGCGCCGGCGGCGATGCCGAAGTCTGGCTGTTCGGCCACGCGCTGATGGAAAAACTGGTGGCGCCGCGCAAGGCCATCACGGCGCACACGCGCGTGATCTTCGCCGGCGACGCTTACTTTGCGCTCGATGATGCAGCACGGCGCGCCTGGCTCGACGAGCGGGTGGCGCTAGACCTGGCGCAGCAAGGCCTCACCACGGCGGACTTTACGCCGCTGCCCGTTCTGGGTTTGCCCGGCTGGTGCGAAGGCCAGGACGACGATTTTTACAATGACGCGGCGGTGTTCCGCCCGAAGCGCAAGGTAGCTGGCGCAGAAAGAGATCAATAGCATGGAAAACACCATCCGCTGGGGCATCCTCGGCACCGGCAAGATCGCCCGCGCAATGGCCCATGGCTTGCGCGACGCGCCCGGTGCGCAACTGGTGGCGGTTGCTTCGCGCAACGCCGTCGGCGCGCAAGCCTTTGGCGCCGAATTTGGCATCGAACGTTGCCATGGTTCCTACCAGGCGCTGGCCGATGATCCCGACGTGGACGTGATCTACATCGCCACGCCGCATACGCTGCATGCGGAAAATGCCTTGATGTGCCTGGCCGCCGGCAAGCATGTCGTGTGCGAAAAACCGTTCACCATGAACGCGCGCGAAGCGCAGGCCGTGGTCGATATGGCACGCGAAAAAAATCTGTTTTTGATGGAAGCCATGTGGAGCCGTTTCCTGCCCGCCGTACAGGAAGCGCAGCGCATCATCGCCAGCGGCGAGATCGGCGTGCTGCAGCAAGTGCAAGCCGATATCGGCTTTGTCGCCAATTTCCCGCCCGAGCACCGCATGTTCAATCCCGAACTGGGAGGCGGTGCACTGCTCGACGTGGGCATCTATCCGCTGTCGATGGCGGCCTTCTTCCTCGGCCCGGTATCGCAGGTGCAGGCGCTGGCCGAGATGGGCGCCACCGGCGTCGATGAGCAGGTCGTGTTTTCCTTGCTGCACGCGGGCGGCGGCACCTCGTCCTGCGCCTGCAGCCTGCGCGCGCAAACGCCGACGGAAATGAGCATTTCCGGCAGCCTGGGACGCATCCGCCTGCCCAACCGTTTTTATAAACCCGATCACCTGATCGTCGAAGCGATGCATGGCGAACGCCGCGTTGTCGCCGCACCTTACCTGGGCAATGGCTATGCGCACGAGGCGATCGAAGCGATGCGCTGCATCCGCGCCGGCCTGCTGGAAAGCCCCGTCATGCCGCACGCCGACAGCGTGGCGCTGATGCACAACCTTGACACCATGCGTGGCCAGATCGGCCTCGTTTATAGAGCCGACCAGGCGTGAACAGGAACCCCATGACATTGCACTCATCGCGCCCCAGCCTGAAAACCGTCCTGATCGCCAGTGGCGTCGTCCTGACCCTGGCGATGGGCGTGCGCCACGGCCTGGGCTTCTGGATGCAGCCGATTTCGCAAGCCAATGGCTGGACGCGCGAAACCTATTCGTTGGCGCTGGCCATGCAAAACCTGATGTGGGGCGTCTTCGGCCCGTTCGCCGGCATGGCGGCCGACCGTTTCGGCACCATGCGCGTCGTCATCGTGGGCGCCATCAGCTACATGGCGGGCCTGGTGTGGATGGCGCTCGTGACGCAACCCGTCCTGTTCATCGCCGGTTCCGGCATCTTCATCGGCCTGGCGCTGGCCTGCACGGCCTTTGGCGCCATCAGCGGCATCATCGGGCGCAGCGCGCCGCCCGAGCAGCGCTCGTGGGCCTTCGGCATCTCGTCGGCGGCGGGTTCGTTCGGCCAGTTCCTGATGATGCCGGTCGAACAGCAACTGATTTCCGCCGTGGGCTGGCAAAACGCCTTTTATGTGCTGGCCGCGCTGGTCCTGCTGGCGATGATCCCGATGGCCTTCTACCTGCGCGAGCCGCCCGTGACGCATGCCAGCGGCCCGCAGCAAAGCATCGGCGCCGCGTTCAGCGAAGCCATCGCCAGTCGCTCGTTCTGGCTGCTGCTGGCAGGGTATTTTGTCTGCGGTTTCCAGCTGGTCTTCATCGGCGTGCACTTGCCGGCCTACCTGAAGGATCAGGGTTTGATGAATCCGAACATCGCCGTCACGGCGCTGGCGCTGATCGGCCTGTTCAACATCGTCGGCTCCTATTACGCGGGCAAACTCGGTGGCAAGATCGCCAAGCGCTATCTGCTGTCGGCCATTTACGTGACGCGCGCGGTGGTCATCACACTGTTCCTGCTGGCACCCTTGTCGGCGTGGTCGGTGTACCTGTTCGCCGCAGGTATGGGCGTGCTGTGGCTGTCGACCGTGCCGCTGACGAACGGCATCATCGCCGGTATCTTCGGCGTGAAGCACCTGTCGATGCTGGCCGGGATGGTGTTCTTCTCGCACCAGGTGGGCAGTTTTCTGGGCGCGTGGCTGGGTGGCTATCTATACGAGCACCAGGGTAGTTACCACGTCGTGTGGATGATCACCATCGGCCTGGGCTTGCTGGCCGCGCTGATCAACCTGCCCATCGACGAGCGCGCCGTCAAGCGCGTGGCGGTGGCCGCGTAATGGCCAACTGGCGCACATGGCTATGGCGCCTGGCTGGCGCCGCGCTGCTGGCCATCGTCTTCCTGGCGTATTTGCGGCCCGACTTCATGCTCGACCTGGCGAACCGCTTCTGGATGTGCATGTAGCCCCATTGAAGGATGAATGATTTGACTTTCCATTTTTCTGCGGCCGATGTCGCCGCCAGTTTTGATGCCGGCACCTTGAATCGCGGCCGCGACTATGCGCGCCGCGGCAAGGTGCTGGCCCTCACGGCCGATGGGGATGAGATCAAAGGCAAGGTCAGCGGAAGTGGCGGCCAACGCTACCGGCAAACGGTGCGGATCAAGCCAGGCCTGCGCGGCCTGCGATTCGATGGCGATTGCAGTTGTCCCATGGATTACAACTGCAAGCATGTGGCGGCGCTGCTGCTGCATTATTTGGAATTGAACAAAAATACTCCCGCCGGCGCGTCCGATGCGCTCGCTTCCTGGATGGGAACCGTGGCCAAGGCCTTGACTGAAGCGTCCAAAGTGAAGAGCGGCCTTGTTGCCGATAAGATTATCTATCGCGTAGCCTATGTCTTGATGCCCAATGATGTCGGCCGCCTCGATCTGTATTTGTGCCGTGCGCGCCTGCGCGCCGATGCGACGATCGCAGCGGCGACAATGCTGCCTTACAGCTATGATTTAATGATGAAGCCGCCTGCCTATGTGACACCGGCCGACCGTTACGCAAACTATCGGTTTGGACTGCTGAGCGGCTTTGGGGGCTATGGCAAAGTTTCGGCCGAACCGCATGGCGCTGTCGGTGCGCAGTTGTTGCGTGACTTGGCGCAGGCGGGACAATTGTTCTTCGCTGCCACGCGCGACGCGCTCAAAACGGGACTGTTGCGGCCATTGCATCTGTCGCCTGCGCGCGCCTCTCGCCTGGGATGGTCTGTGCCCGATGAAGTGGATGGTGGCGTGCGCCTGCGCTGGGAATTTGCCGATGGCGCGGCGCTGGAGTACATGCTGCCGACCGAGCCTCCCATGTACGTGCATGGTGCTGACATTGGCGAGCTGGGCATTCCTGATGGCGCCGCCATGATCCCGGCGCGCGATTTGAGGTCACTGGTGGCGATGGCGCCGCGCGTGGCCGGTCCGGCCCGTGAGCAGGTAGCGACACAATTGGCGGCGCATGGTTTGGTGCAGGTGATTCCGCCACCGCCGCCGCCGCGCCAAACTGTGCGCAGCGATATCAAAGCTACGCCCTTCCTGCTGCTCGCCAGCCTTGACAACGGCACTGCCGAATCGGCATGGCACGATTTTGCTCTGCTGGCCTTCGACTACGATGGCGTACGCGTCTCGGCCGATCCGGCGCAGGCGGCCATGCGCCATGGCGTCGGCGGCACCGAGGTGATTAAACGCGACAGCGCCGCAGAGGCGCAGGCCGTCGCCGTGCTGCGCGCATTGGGCTTCGCCGATGCCGCAGGGCAGGATGCGCCATTGCGTTCGCTGGCGGGCGCGCAACAGCTGCCGGAGCAAGCCGCCTGGATAGCCTTCGTGGCGCAGGGCTTGCCGACCTTGCGCCAGCAGGGCTGGCTGATCGAATACGGTCCCGGCTACCGCTACGATCTGGCATCGGTCGACGATTGGTACGCCGAGGTGGAGGAAGACGGCGAGGGCGGCAACGCCTGGTTCGAGCTGGAACTGGGCATCGTCGTCAATGGGCAGCGCGTCCCCTTGCTGCCGGTGCTGCTGCAATGGATACGCGAGGCGCCCGATCACTTCGATCCGGCCGCGCTGGCGCTGCGCGACGATGCCGAACACTTGATCGCCAGTCTGCCAGACGGCATGCGGGTGGCCCTGCCGTGGAGCCGCATCAAGCCCATCCTGCATACCTTGGGCGAGCTGTATTTCAAGGAGCGTATCGGCGCCGGCATGCGCTTGCCGGTGCTCGATGCGGCGCGCCTGGCCGAACTGGAAGCGAGCGCTCAGCTGCGCTGGACGGGCGGCGAACGGCTACGCCAGCTGGGCGCCAGACTGCGCGGTTTCGACGGCGTTGCGCCGGTTGCCGCGCCGGCCGGCCTGCAGGCGAGTTTGCGTCCCTACCAGAGCGAAGGGCTGACATGGATGCAGTTCTTGCGCGAGTACCATTTCGCCGGCATCCTGGCCGATGATATGGGACTGGGGAAAACCATCCAGACACTGTCCCACATCTTGCTGGAAAAGGAGGCGGGCCGGCTAACGTCGCCGGCGCTGGTGGTCGCGCCGACTAGCCTGATGGGCAATTGGCAGGCCGAAGCGGCGCGCTTCGCGCCCGCTCTGAGGGTGCTGCTGCTGCACGGACCGCAACGCGCGCAGCATTTTGAACAGATGGGGCTATATGACCTGGTGCTGACCACGTATGCGCTGCTGCCGCGCGACGAGGAAGCCCTGCGTCGCCAGCATTTTCATTTGCTGATCCTGGACGAGTCGCAATACATCAAGAACAGCAATTCGAAGGCCGCGCAGACTGCGGCGCTGCTACCGGCCACGCACCGCTTGTGCCTGACCGGCACGCCGTTGCAAAATCACCTGGGCGAGTTGTGGGCGCAGTTTCACTTTCTGATGCCAGGCTTGCTTGGCGATCAAAAAACCTTCAACGCAGAGTTCCGCAAACCGATAGAAAAGCTCGGCGATGGCGCGCGCAGCGCTTTCCTGGTACGGCGCATCAAACCGTTTTTGCTGCGCCGTACCAAAGATACGGTGGCCAAGGAATTGCCGGCCAAGACAGAAATGGTGCGCGAAGTCGAACTGGCCGGTGCGCAGCGTGATCTGTACGAAACGGTACGCCTGGCGATGGCGGAAAAAGTGCGCGCGGCGATCGCCGCCAAGGGACTGGCGCGCAGCCAGATCGTGATCCTGGAAGCTTTGCTCAAGCTGCGCCAGGTCTGTTGCGACCCGCGCCTGGTGGCCGGCGCCGGCAAGAAAGGCATGGCGCCGTCGGCCAAGTTGATGGAATTGATGGAGATGCTGGAAGCGTTGTTGGCCGAAGGGCGCAAAGTGCTGGTGTTCTCGCAATTTACCAGCATGCTGGCGCTGATCGAAGAGCAGTTGCGCGAGCGCGGCATCGCGTATGCTTTGCTGACTGGCGAGACCAAGGATCGCAGCGCGCAGGTCGACACCTTCCAGCAAGGCAGCGTGCCACTATTTTTGATCAGCTTGAAGGCTGGCGGTGTTGGCTTGAACCTGACCGCAGCCGATACCGTGATCCACTACGATCCGTGGTGGAATCCGGCGGTGGAAAATCAGGCCACCGACCGTGCCTGGCGCATCGGCCAGGACAAGCCGGTATTCGTCTACAAATTGATCGCCAAAGGCACGCTGGAAGAAAAAATTCAGGAAATGCAGCGCCGCAAGGCCGAACTGGCCGATGCCGTATTGGCCCAAGGTCCGGCGCAAGCGCTGGCGATCACGCAAGACGACTTGCAGGCGATTTTCGCGCCCTTGAAAAGCGCTTAGACTTTCAAAAACTCTTCCTTGCCGCCCAGCCAGCGCGCCAGATGCGCTTCCACTGTGGCGGCGCTATCGGCCGAGGTGGAGTGCAGCAGGTCGTGCGCCACGTCGCGCGCCTGGTCGACCAGCCATTGATCCGTTTCCAGGTCGGCGAAGCGCAGCATGGCCTGGCCGGACTGGCGCGCGCCGAGGAATTCGCCGGGGCCGCGAATTTCCAGGTCGCGGCGGGCGATTTCAAAACCATCGGTCGTTTCGCGCATGGTCATCAGGCGCTGGCGCGCCACGCCGCCCAGCGGACCTTGATATAGCAGCAGGCAGGCGCTGGCCGCCGTGCCGCGGCCTACGCGCCCGCGCAACTGGTGCAGCTGCGACAGGCCGAAGCGCTCGGCGTGCTCGATCACCATCAGCGACGCATTCGGCACGTCCACGCCCACCTCGATCACGGTGGTGGCCACCAGCACGTGGATATGTCCGGCAATGAAGGCATCCATCACTTCCTGCTTTTCCGCCGGCTTCAGGCGGCCATGCACGAGGCCCACCTGCAGCGCGGGCAGGGCCTCGGCCAGCATCATGTAGGTGTCGGTGGCTGTTTGCAGCTGCAGCGCTTCCGATTCCTCGATCAGCGGGCAGACCCAGTACACCTGTCGCCCTTCCAGTGCGGCCGCATATACGCGGGCGATGACTTCGTCGCGCCGGTTCTGGTCGATGGCGCGCGTGACGATGGGGCTGCGTCCCGGCGGCAGCTCGTCGATCACCGACACTTCCAGGTCGGCGTAATACGTCATCGCCAGGGTGCGCGGGATCGGCGTGGCCGACATCATCAGCTGGTGCGGCACGGCCGCGCTGTCGCCCTTGTTGCGCAGGGTCAGGCGCTGGCCAACGCCGAAGCGGTGCTGCTCGTCGACGATCACCAGGCCCAGTTTGGCAAACAGCACATTGTCCTGGATCAGCGCATGCGTGCCGATCACCAGCTGCGCTTCGCCCGATTCGATCAGGGCCAGCGCCGCCGTCTTCTCCTTTTTCTTCAGGCTGCCCGTCAGCCACGCAACCTTCACGCCCAGCGGCTCCATCCAGGCGGCGATTTTGCGGAAGTGCTGCTCGGCCAGAATCTCCGTGGGCGCCATCAGCGCGGCCTGGTAGCCGCTGTCGATGGCCTGCGTGGCGGACAACGCCGCCACCACCGTCTTGCCGCTGCCGACGTCCCCCTGCAGCAAGCGCTGCATCGGATAGGGCTGGCGCAGGTCGGTGCGGATTTCCTCGAGTACGCGCGCTTGCGCGCCCGTCAGCTTGAAGGGTAGGGCGGCGCCAAAGGCATGCGACAGGGTACCGACGATGGGCAAGGAGGCGGCGCCTTTCGAGCGGCGCGCGCGCTGGGCGCGTTTCAGCGACAGCTGCTGCGCCAGCAGTTCATCGAATTTCATACGCACCCAGGCCGGGTGCGAGCGGTCCATCAGCGCGCTTTCATCGATGTCCTGCGGCGGGTAGTGCAGCAGGCGCACGGCAGCCTGGAATGGCGAGAGCTGCATCTCGCGCAGCAGATGATCGGGCAAGGTGTCGTGCCAGTCGATGCGGCGCATGGCGTCGGCGATCTCGCGCCGCAAGACGTGCTGCGACAGGCCTTCGCCGGAAGGGTACACGGGCGTCAGCGCCGTCGGCAGCGGCGCCCCCTCGTTGACCACTTTATACGTCGGGTGCACCATCTCGGCACCGAAAAAGCCGTGTTTGAGCTCGGCACGCGCGCGTACCCGCGTGCCTTCGGCCAGCTGCTTGACCTGGCTGCCGTAGAAATTCATGAAACGCAGTAGCAGGTTGCCCGTTTCGTCGGCGATCGTCACCAGCAATTGCTTGCGCGGCTTGAAGTTGACTTCGCACTTGGTGACGACCGCTTCCACTTGCCACGACTCGCCGCCGCGCAGGCAGGCGTCGCGGATGGTGTAGACCTTGGTTTCATCCTCGTAGCGCATCGGCAGGTGCAGCACCAGGTCCATATCCGTGCGCAAGCCCAGTTTGGCCAGCCGGCTTTCCGTGCTGACCACTTTTTTGACGGCTTTCGGCTTGGTGGCGGGCTTGGCTATGGGGGGAAGATCGGGCTTGGGTTCGGACATATCGGAGACTTTTTTGCCGCTAGCGTAAAATAGAGGGTTGTCCGGCACACCCTGTGCGTACCGCAGTCATATAGTGTTGCGGCGGATTATTGTAATGCCTGTATAGGCGCACAGTATAGTGCCAGATGTTCCATTGCGCACTCCTAATCATTTTTGACGTACTTTTGAAGTAAAACGCATGTATTCGCTTTCCGATTTCGATTTTAATCTGCCGCAAGAAAACATTGCGCAAACTCCGTTGGCCGAGCGCAGCGCCTCGCGCCTGTTGCATCTGGACGGCGACGCCCTGGTCGACCGCCAGTTCACCGACATCGTCGGGCTGTTGCAGGCGGGCGACCTGCTGGTGATGAACGATACGCGCGTGCTGAAGGCGCGTTTCTTTGGCGTCAAGGAGAGCGGCGGCAAGATCGAGGCGCTGGTCGAGCGCGTGCTCGACGAGCGTACCGTGCTGGCCCAGGTGCGCGCCTCGAAGTCGCCGCCGCCCGGTTGCCGCATCCGCCTGGCCGACGCCTTCGACGTGACGGTCGGCCAGCGCGCCGGCGAATTCTTTACCCTGCATTTCGAGGCCGACGTGTTCGAGCTGATCGAGGCGCATGGCCGTTTGCCGCTGCCGCCCTACATCGAGCACGATGCGGACGAATTTGACGAGACGCGCTACCAGACTGTCTTCAACAAGGTGCCAGGCGCCGTCGCCGCGCCGACGGCCGGCCTGCATTTCGACCAGGCCTTGCTCGACCAGTTGAAGGCCAAGGGCGTCAACTTTGCCTATGTGACCCTGCACGTGGGCGCGGGCACCTTCCAGCCCGTGCGCACGGAGGTGTTGGCCGAACACAAGATGCATACCGAGTGGTACACCATGCCGCAGGACACCGTCGACGCCGTGCGCGCCGCGCAACTGGCCGGGCGCGACGTGGTAGCCGTCGGCACGACCAGCTTGCGCGCGCTGGAATCGGCCTCGCAAAGCGGCCAGCTGGTGGCGGGCAGCGCCGATACGGCCCTGTTCATCACGCCCGGCTATGCCTTCAAAACGGTGACGCGTTTGATCACCAATTTCCATTTGCCGAAGTCGACCCTGCTGATGCTGGTGTCGGCCTTTGCTGGCTATGCGCCGATCCGCAGCGCCTACGCGCATGCGATCGCGCAGAACTACCGTTTCTTCAGCTATGGCGATGCGATGCTGCTGACCACGCAATCGCGCGTTGCGCTGAACCTTGATACTCCCGTGAAAGACTGACCATGCTGGAATTTACCCTCCTCAAGACCGACACGAGCGGCCTGACCAAGGCACGCCGTGGCACCTTGAAACTCAACCATGGCGTCGTGCAGACGCCGATCTTCATGCCAGTGGGCACTTACGGTACCGTCAAGGCGATGTCGCCGCTGGAACTGAATGAGATCGACGCGCAAATCATCCTGGGTAACACTTTCCATTTGTGGTTGCGTCCTGGCAACACCGTCATGGAGAAATTCGGCGGCTTGCACGGTTTCATGGGCTGGAACAAGCCGATCTTGACCGATTCGGGCGGTTTCCAGGTGTTTTCCCTGGGCGCCATGCGCAAGATCACGGAAGAGGGCGTGCATTTCAATTCGCCGATCAATGGCGATAAACTGTTCCTCTCGCCGGAAGTGTCGATGCAGGTGCAGCGCGTCTTGAATTCCGACATCGTCATGCAGTTCGACGAATGCACGCCGTACGAAATCGAAGGCCGCCCGGCCACCCTCGAGGAAGCGGCCAAGTCCATGCGCATGTCCTTGCGCTGGGCGCAGCGCTCGAAGGACGAGTTCCACCGCGGTGAAAACCCGAACGCGCTGTTCGGCATTGTGCAGGGCGGCATGTTCGAAATGCTGCGCGACGAGTCGCTGGCCAAGCTGGAAGAGATCGATTTCCCCGGCATCGCCATCGGCGGTCTGTCCGTTGGCGAGCCGAAGGAAGACATGATGCGCATGCTGGCCCACGTGGGCCCGCGCCTGCCGGCCAACAAGCCGCATTATCTGATGGGCGTGGGCACGCCGGAAGACTTGGTGGCCGGTGTGTCGAACGGCATCGATATGTTCGATTGCGTCATGCCGACGCGTAACGCCCGCAATGGCTGGCTGTTTACCCGTTTCGGCGACATCAAGATCAAGAACGCCAAGTACAAGGAAGACCAGGCGCCGCTCGACGCGACCTGCAGCTGCTACGCCTGCCGCAACTTCTCGCGCGCCTACCTGCACCATTTGCACCGTTCCAAGGAAATCCTCGGCGCGCGCTTGAACACCATCCACAACCTGCATTACTACCTGGATCTGATGCGCCAGATGCGTGTAGCGCTGGATGAGGATCGTTTCCACGCGTTCACCCTGCAATTCCACGCGGAACGGGCACGCGGAACTTAAGAAAAGCTTAGCTTGCGCCCTGGCGGCAGCATGGTTGGAAGTTTTGTGTATTGGTGCTTGGACTGGGGCGATAAAGCATTGCATAATGCTTTTTTAGCCCCATTTAAAGTTGCCATGCCTGCAATTCGGGTTATGACGTATAGCCAATGCTAGAATACAGCGCTATTTTTTCAAACTGATTAGAACTGGAGTCACCGTGTTTTTCATTTCCAACGCTTATGCGCAAGCCCCAACCGACGCCCTGGGCTTCGGCGGCAACCTGACCAGCTTCTTGCCGCTGGTATTGATGTTCGTGGTCATGTATTTCCTGATGATCCGTCCACAGCAAAAACGCGCCAAAGAACAACGGGCGATGATGGACGCGCTGGCCAAGGGTGACGAAGTCGTCACCGCTGGCGGCATGTTGGGCCGTGTTGTCAAGGTAGTGGACGCTTACGTCACCATCGAAGTGGCGACCGGCACCGAAGTCACGGTGCAAAAGAGCTCCATTACCACTTTGCTGCCTAAAGGCACCCTAAAGGCGCTGTAATTCCTCGCTGTCATTGCCTCGGCAATGATTCACCGGGGCGGCTACCCGCCGCCCCTCGCGACGCCTCCGACGCTCAACACTGAACGCTGAATCATTATGAATCGCTATCCTGCCTGGAAATACATCATCATCGTCGTCGCCTTATTGCTGGGCGCACTCTATACGGCGCCCAATTATTTCGGTGAGTCACCGGCGCTGCAAGTAACCAGCGGCAAGTCGACTGTCAAAGTGACGAGCGAGCTGATGACGCAAGTCGAGCAAATATTGACGAAAGAGAACGTCAAGTCGGAAGGTGTCACTATGGATGGCGCCGGCAACCTCGCCTCTGTGCGTGCGCGTTTCGCCGATCCCGATACCCAGTTCAAGGCAAAACTGGTGCTGGAAAAGGACCTGAACCCCGATTCCACCGATCCCGCGTACATCGTGACGGTCAATCTGCAAGCCAATACGCCAATGTGGATGCAAAAATTGCATGCCTTGCCCATGTACCTGGGCCTGGACTTGCGCGGCGGCGTGCACTTCCTGATGCAGGTCGATGCGAAAGCAGTACTGAACAAGAAAGTCCAGGGCGTCCAGTCCGCCGCGCGTAGCGTGTTGCGCGACAAAAATATCCGCCACGCCGGCATCGAGCGCGTGGGCGACAGCGTGCAGATCAACTTCCGTGACGCCGATACGCGCCTGAAGGCAAAAAATGTCCTGTCCGACCAGATGACTGAGCTGGCGTTCGCCGATGCGGGCGAAGGCAGCGACCTGAAACTGAACATCACCCTGAAACCGGCCGCCCTGAAGGCGACCATCGACGAAGGCGTGAAACAGAATATCTCCACCCTGTCCAAGCGCGTCAACGAGCTGGGCGTGGCCGAGCCGCTGATCCAGCAGCAAGGTCCTGACCGCATCGTGGTGCAATTGCCTGGCGTGCAGGACGTGGCCCGCGCGAAGGCCATCATCGGCCGCACGGCGACCCTGGAAGTGCGCCTGGTCGATGAAAGCATCGTGCCTGGCACGGAACTGTCGAGCGCCATCCCGTTCAACTCGGAACTGTTCACTGTCGGCAAGGGCGTCCCTGTCGTGCTGGCGAAAGACGTGATCCTGACGGGCGACTACATTTCCAGCGCCACGGCCAGCTTTGACCAGAACCAGCAAGCGGCCGTGTCGATCGACCTGAACGGCGACGGCGGACGCAAGATGCGCGAGGCGACGCGCGAACGCGTAGGCAAGCGCATGGCCATCGTGCTGTTTGAAAAGGGCAAGCCGGAAGTGCTGTCGGTCGCGACCATCCAGCAGGAACTCGGTTCGCGCTTCCAGATCACCGGCATGGGCGGCGCGGAAAACGCCAATGAACTGGCGCTGCTGCTGCGCTCGGGCGCCCTGTCCGCACCGATGGCCGTGATCGAAGAACGCACGATCGGACCGCAACTGGGCGCGGAAAACATCGCCAAGGGCTTCCACTCGACCTTGTATGGCTTCATCGCCATCGCCATTTTCATGATCGCCTACTACATGTTGTTCGGCGCTTTCAGCGTGCTGGCCCTGGCCGCCAACCTGCTGTTGCTGATCGCTTTGCTGTCGATGATCCAGGTGACGTTGACTTTGCCCGGTATCGCCGCGATCGCGCTGGCGCTGGGCATGGCGATTGACGCCAACGTGCTGATCAATGAACGTATCCGCGAAGAGCTGCGTGCCGGCAATACGCCGCAAGCGGCAATCGCTGCCGGCTTCGACCGCGCCTGGGCCACGATTCTCGATTCGAACGTGACCACCCTGATCGTCGGCCTGGCGCTGCTGGCCTTCGGCAGCGGCCCGGTGCGGGGCTTCGCTGTTGTGCATTGCCTGGGTATCCTGACCTCGATGTTCTCCTCCGTCTTCGTCTCGCGCGGCGTGGTCAACCTCTGGTATGGCCGCAAGAAAAAGCTGACGACCTTGTCGATCGGCACGGTGTGGGTGCCGGGCGCCAGCAAATAAGCGACGGCCCGGCCTTAGCCAATAGCGTCAACAGCGATCGCGTCCGGAGGCACAGCCGCCGGACGCACAGAATAGAACTCAGAGGATTTCATGGAATTTTTCCGGATCAAAAAAGATATTCCCTTCATGCGCCATGCGTTGATTTTCAACGTGATTTCGGCGGTGACCTTCCTTGCCGCCGTCTTCTTCCTGGTGCACAAGGGCTTGCACCTGTCCGTCGAATTCAAGGGCGGCACCCTGATGGAGGTGAAATACCCGAAGGCGGCCAATCTCGAAGGCATACGCGGCACCCTCATTGCCATGGGCTATGAAGAGCCGGGCGTGACCAGTTTCGATACGGCGCGCGACGTGATGATACGCCTGCCGGTGGAAAAGGGCGTCAGCGCCGCGAACACGTCGCAGCGCGTGTTTGACGCCCTGTGCAAGGCTGAGCAAGGCACGACCAAGGCCATCGACACCGTCACTGCAAAGGGCGAGCATGTGCTCAAGAGCGCATGCATGGACGCTGCCGGCAGCGAGGCGGTCGTCTTGCAGAAAGTCGAATTCGTCGGCCCGCAAGTGGGCGAGGAACTGGCGCAGAACGGCTTGAACGCGCTGGTGGTGGTGATTATCGGCGTGATGATCTACCTGGCCATCCGCTTCGAGTGGAAATACGCTGTCTCGGCCATTATCGCCAACTTGCATGACGTGGTGATCATCCTGGGCTTCTTTGCCTTCTTCCAGTGGGAATTCTCGCTGACGGTACTGGCGGCCATCCTGGCGGTGCTCGGTTATTCCGTCAACGAATCGGTGGTGATCTTTGACCGTATCCGCGAAAACTTCCGCAAGCAGCGCAAGGCGACCGTGCATGAAGTGATCGACAGCGCGATTACCAGCACCATTTCGCGTACCATCATCACCCATGGCTCGACCCAGATGATGGTGCTGTCGATGCTGGTCTTCGGCGGCCAGACCCTGCACCACTTCGCACTGGCGCTGACCATCGGTATCTGCTTCGGTATTTACTCTTCCGTGTTCGTCGCGGCCTCCATCGCCATGTGGCTGGGCGTCAAGCGCGAAGACTTGATCAAGCCGGTCAAGGAAAAAGACGAAACCGACGGCGCCGTGGTGTAAGCGCAGTTTGTTGCATGACGAATTCAAGAACGATCACCCGCGCGGTGGTCGTTTTTTTTGTAACGGATGATGATGAAGCGTTTGATAGTGATGGGCATCATGGCGGGCATCAGCACGCTGGCCAGTGCCGCTGAATTGCGCCGTGTGGCCAGCGATACCATCGCCCTGCGCGGTGCCATCGCCGAGGGCGACGTGGACAAGCTGCGGCAGCTGGCCAGGCCAGGGACAACCGTGTTGCGCATCAATAGCGACGGCGGCGATCCGCAGGCGGCCATGCAGCTGGGGCGCTACCTGCGCCAGCGGCAATGGGGTCTCGCCATCGACACGGTGTGCGCGGGCAGCTGCGCCCTGTACGTTTTCCCGGCCGCGCGGTACAAAAGCATCCCCGGCACCGCCGTGCTGGCGCTGCAGGACACGGCCGTCCTGCGCGCGCAGGCCGGCCCGGAGCACATGCGCCGCAGCCTGCTTGAGGCGGGCGTGCCGGCCGATGAGCTGGACCGTGAAACAGCGGCACTGGCCGCACAACTGGCGCGGGTGGCGGCGCTGGAAGCGGCCTTTGCCGTGGAGCTGGGCATTGCCCCCGCCTTTTACCGTGATTTCCGGCAGGTGGCGGCGCAGGCCGATAGCGTGCGTCAGCGCTTTCCCGACCAGGATGCGGCCGTCTACTGGTGGCCGGCCGCCGCCCGCCTTCAGCGCTGCTACGGCATCACCGGCGTGGACGAAGGCCCGCGCGCGGCGCGCCTGGCGCCGGACGGCTATCTGTACGTGCCGGCCCTGTCAGCCCTGGTCATGGGCGACCAGGCCTTGCCGGACTGCCCATGAGTCGCAGCGGCCGTTTGTTCCTACTGATGGACGCCATGCGCGCCAAACGGGTGCCCGTCACGGCGGCCCAGTTGGCGCAGCAGCTGGGCGTCTCCGAGCGCACGATTTACCGCGATATCCAGACCCTGGCCGAACTGGGTGCGCCCCTGCAGGGCGAGGCGGGCATCGGCTATGTGCTGCGCCGTGGCGCCTTCTTGCCACCGCTGATGTTTGGTTCCGATGAACTGGAAGCGCTGGTGCTGGGCGCCCGCTGGGTGCGCCGCCAGGGTGATGCTGGCCTGGCGCAGGCGGCCAGCAATGCCCTGGCGAAGATCGCCGCCGCCTCGCCGCGCGACCTGCGCGACAGCATGGCCGAGACCAGCCTGTGGGTGCCGCTGGGGCGTCCTGCCGATGGCGCGCAGCCGGCCGATCAGCATGTGCAGCCGGTGCGCGAGGCGATCCGCTATGAACAGAAGCTTACCCTGGGCTACCAGGATGAGCATGGCAGCGCCACCTTGCGCACGGTGTGGCCGTTTGCCCTGGCCTTTTTTGAAGGCAAGCGCCTGCTGGCTGCCTGGTGCGAGCTGCGCGGCGATTACCGGCATTTCCGCATCGACCGCATCGCCAGCGTGCAGCGGTACGAGGAACGCTATCCTACGCGCCGCCATGTGCTGCTGGATGCCTGGCGCAAGGCGCACGAGATTGATCCGGAAAGCTAGTGATCCGGAATCGTGATATTCGCTCATGACAAAAACTGTCAGTGACGGCGACTACGATGGTGGCTTCTTCACTCACCGGAGTACTCCATCATGCGCCTGTACCACCACCCCATGTCTTCGAATGCCCGCCGCGCCCTGATGACGGCGATCCACCTCGGCCTGCCTCTGGAGCTGGCCGAAGTCGACTTGATGAATGCGGACGACCGCCGCCGCCTGGCCGAGCTCAATCCAAACGGCAAGCTGCCCGTGCTGGCCGATGGCGCTTTCCTGCTGTGGGAATCGTGCGCCATCATGCAATACCTGGCCGAGCAGGTGCCGGGCCAGACGATTTATCCGCAGGCGCCGCAGCCCCGCGCCGACGTCAACCGCTGGCTGTTCTGGGCCGCGCAGCATTTCGCGCCGGCCATCGGCGTTCTGGCCTGGGAACGCGCGTGGAAAGGCATGACGGGTGGCGGCCCGGCGGACCCGCTGGAAGAGGCGCGCGGCGAGCGCGACCTGCATGCCTGCGCCGTGGTGCTGGACGCGCACCTGGCGGGGCGCAGCTGGCTCAGCGGCGAAGGGCTGACCCTGGCCGATTTCGCCGTGGCCGCGCCGCTGATGTACAGCGAGGCCGTGCGGCTGCCGCTGGCGCAGTACCAGCACATCCAGGCCTGGTTTGCCCGCGTGCGTCAGTTGCGCGCCTGGCAGGAAACGGACGTGGCGCTGTTGCCGGGATAATGTGCGCGCTAAGTGTGCCAGCGCACGGAGCCGGCGCGGCACACCGCATAAGATAGGCTTGTCTCTTTCAGGACATCCCTAGCTTTGGACTTTACCCGCTTTCGAGCGGGTTTTTTTTTCCGCTTTCGAGCGGATTTTTGTCCGGTGCTTGAAAGTGGCTTGATAATTTGATCATCGCTGCACATATGGGACGACGCCCACTGCAAGCAGGTACGCCATGTTCATGCCACGCCATCCGAAGCCACTATTGAGTACTCGGGCGGTCGCCATGCAAGTCGTCCAGCAGAAGCAGGGAACGAAGGCCATGGGCAAGCATGTGCTGATCGTCGACGCGCCGAAACCGGCGCCAGGCACGCCGATCATGCCGCCGGCGCCGGTTAAACAGGATTAATGCACGAGCACCTTCAGCAGTGACTGTACTTCATCGTCCGATTCTTCCATGATGCTCGACAGGGTTGCATCGCCGATCACGCAATCGATGCTGCCGGCGGCGCGGGCGGCCCGCACGGCGATGGCGGCCGGGCTTTCGTTGAGGGGCGAGGCCACCGGCGCCAGGTCATTCGCCAGCAACAGCGTGTCGCCCAGCGATTCGGGCGGGATGGCGCGCAAGCCTTCCCACAGCGCATTGATGGCGCCCATCACGGCTTCCGGCACCTTCAGTTTGGTCAATACGCCATGGCCGATGGCTTGTTCGCCATGTTCGACCCAGTCCTGCGGTTCGCCGTCGAGGATGCCGGGGAATTCGGCTGCGCGCGACAGCAGATAAAAGCCGCCCACTTCATGCATGATGCCGGCAAACAGGGCCGTATCGGGGTCCACCTTGGTGACGCGGCGGGCCAGTACCTGCGACAGGGCCGCCACGTGGGCCGTATGTTCCCACAGCTGCTTGGCCTTCGCTTGCAGCACGGGATCGGTGATGGTGCTGCCCAGCTGGCGCACGATCAGCGACGCTACCACCGACTGCAGGGTACGCACGCCGAGCCGTTGCACGGCGTTGCGCACGCTGGTGATTTCATTGCCGGAACGGTTGAACGCCACCGAATTGGCGATGGCCACCGTGCGCGCGGCCAGCAGCGGGTCGGCTTGCACCAGCTTGGCAGCGGCCTCGATATGGCAGTCGGGATCAGCCAGCGCCTCTTGCAGCTTGAGCGAAGCGTTCACATTAGCAGGAAAGGTCAGCTCGCCACGAGCGGCTTGTGCGGCGATGCTTTTAAAGGCGTCGAGTCTGTTCATTGAAAAAATTATACTCGCAATATTTCCGTACGGAACTTTTTAACCGTGATCTTTTCGTAAACAAGCGAGTAAAAGGCAAGCAAAGCCCCGTAAACGGAAAAGGCATGCTCCTATATGGGGGGCATGCCTTTTTTCTAACGACAGCGTTCGTTAAGCGCTACTACAGAGATTCGCTGAAGATGGCGTCGCAGCCTTCGACCAGTTCATCGCTGTCTTCCAGCTCATCCGTCAGGCCCAGGTCGAACAATTCTTCGACGGCATTCATGAAGCTGTTGTGCTTGGTGGCGCCGATCAGGCGGTAGATTTCGCCGTCTTCGTTGCGCACGCCGATGATCAGTTTTTCCTGGCGTACCAGTTCCGGCGTGCTGGCGTTGAGCAGCAGGTTGCCGATGATGTGTTTATCGAAATGAGCGGGCTTTTTGCCGTCGAGCAGTGAGGTTTTCAATTTGGTTTCCTTTGTCTTGTTTGAATGTCTGTGCTTGGTGAATGGTCAGCCGTGGCCGTGGCCGTTGGCGATGGCGTGCTTCAAGCCCGCCAGGGTGGTTTCCAACCGCATGAAATCGTCTTCGGTATAGCCGTCGAACAGGTGCTGGCCCTGCTTTGTCAGCTTGGGGAACACGTCATGGAACACCTGTTCGCCCTCGCAGCTCAAGCGCACGAAGTAGGAGCGCTTGTCACGTGGACAACGTTCGCGTATCACCAGCCCCTTTTGCTCCAGCCGGTCCACCACACCCGTCAAGGTACCCTTGGTAATCAGGGTTTTCTGGCCCAGTTCCTTGTAGGACATGCCGCAGGTGTTGCCGAGCGTGGCAATGATGTCGAATTGCGCATGCGTCAAGCCGTACTGGCGCACAAAGTCGCTAGAAAACCGCTCGAAGCCTTGCATGCATTCGGCCAGCAGCCGGATACTTTTTAAATATCGTTCACCCATGGGGGTGATTATATCCTTCCATCCCGCTTTTTTCCGCCGCGTCAGGCCCCGCTGTTGCATGCGGGTCTGGATGGGGCGGAACTCCGGTATCATGTGGGCAACTCAGCCCTTGTCCCTGGTCCGCCCCGCCGATGTCCTTCGCTAATCTTTCCCGTATCGGCCTCGACAAACCGCTGCGTTTGCTGCTGGTCCATGCCGGCGATGCCGAGTCGATTACCTGGGCGGGCCTGGTGCAACCGTTGCGCCTGTGTGCGCGGGCGCTGGGGCCGGACGCCCTGCAACTGGACGTGCGCACGCCCGAGCAAGTCGCCCAGCAGGGCGGCAACTGGCATATCGCGCTGCTGGTGGCCGATGAAACGGAGGCGCCGCTGCGCGCCGAGCTGTGCCGGGCCGTGATCGAGCGCTGCCGTTCGGCGCCATTCTGGGGTGGCGTGGGTGCGGCCGTGCTGTGGCTGGCCGACGCGGGCGTCATGGATGGCGTGCGCATCGCCTTGCCGTGGGCCCTGTACGCCGATGCGGAAGCGAAGGCCGAACGCGCCATTCTGACACCGCACCTGTTCGACATCGACGGCCCGCACATTACTTGCTGCGGCGGCGCGGCCAGCATCGACTTTTCGCTGACCCTGATCGAAACCATCTTTGGTGCCGACGTACAGGCGCTCGTCAAGGAAGCGTTGTGCGTGGACAAGGTGCGCGGCAAGGAAGAACGCCAGCGCGTGGCCCTGCAGGCGCGTTTCGGTGTACTGCAGCCCAAGCTTTCTGAAGCGGTGACCTTGATGGAGGCGAATATCGAGGAGCCGCTGTCGACCGATGACATCGCCAGCCTGGTGGGCTTGTCGCGGCGCCAGCTGGAGCGCCTCTTCAAGCAATACCTGGGCAGCTTGCCGTCGCGTTACTACCTGGAGCTGCGCTTGCAGCGTTCACGGCAACTATTGCTTGATACACATTATTCCATCGTGCAAGTGGGCCTGATGTGCGGCTTTTCCTCCGGTTCGCACTTTTCCACGGCGTTTGGTACCCTGTTTGGCAATACCCCCCGCGAAGAGCGACAGCGCAAGCTGATGCCGCCAGCCTAGCCGGTGTCAAGGCAGCTGTGATGAATTGTGAAAATCCTTGTCGCAGATTCAAAAGAGTTTTAGCATCCCGCTTTTTATAATGCAGTACACACGTAGCTGTCGTAGCTGCGGAGTACCTAACATATTGATGGGGAAATGCTATGAATGCCAAGCTTGATTCGACCGTAACGGCTCGTCCAGTCACCCGGGAAACCTTTGACCAGGTCCTCGTTCCTACCTACGCCCCAGCAGCCATGGTGCCCGTGCGCGGTTCCGGACTGGATTTGTGGGACCAGTCAGGCAAGCATTACCTCGATTTCACCTCCGGCATCGCCGTCAACAGCCTGGGCCACTGCCATCCGGTCCTGGTCGACGTATTGACCAAGCAAATCAATAATTTGTGGCATTTGGGCAACGGCTACACCAACGAGCCCGTGCTGCGCCTGGCGCTGGCCCTGACGGAAGCGACCTTCGCCGACCGCGCCTTCTTCTGCAACTCGGGCGCAGAAGCCAACGAAGCGGCCCTGAAACTGGCGCGCAAATACGCGCACACCAAGTTCGGCGCGCACAAGTCGCGCATCATCTCGTGCTTCAGCTCTTTCCATGGCCGCACCCTGTTTACGGTCTCCGTCGGCGGCCAGGCCAAGTACACGGAAGGCTTCGAGCCGCTGCCACCGTCGATCGACCACATCGCCTACAACGACATCGAAGCGGCGCGCGCCGCCATCGGCGATGACGTGTGCGCCGTGATCGTCGAGCCGGTACAAGGCGAAGGCGGCGTGGTGCCGGGCAATCCGGAGTTCCTCAAGGAACTGCGCGCCCTGTGCGACAAGACCGGCGCCCTGCTGATTTTCGACGAAGTCCAGTGCGGCATGGGTCGCACTGGCGCGTTGTTCGCCTACATGGGCTATGGCGTCACGCCGGACATCCTGACGGCCGCCAAGGCGCTGGGCAACGGCTACCCGATCGGCGCCATGCTGACCACGAATGAACTGGCGCAGACCCTGGCCGTCGGCACCCACGGCACCACCTACGGCGGCAACCCGCTGGCCGCCACCGTGGCCCTGAAGGTATTGGAAACGATCAACACGCCACCGTTCCTGGCGCGTGTAAAAGAAGCGAGCGTCAACACCATCGCCATGCTGCAAGGCTTGATCACGGATTACCCGCAAGTGTTCTCCGTGGTGCGCGGCAGCGGTTTGCTGCTTGGCCTGGTAGTCAGCGATGCCTTCAAGGGCCGCGCGAAAGACATCCAGAAAGCGGCCGAAGCGCAAGGCTTGATGGTGCTGATCGCCGGCATGGACGTGGTGCGCCTGGCGCCGGCCCTGATCGTCTCGGATGAGCAGATCGCCGAAGCGGGCCGTTTGCTGCGCGTGGCCGTCGACGGCCTGCTGAAAGCCTGAGGCTAGCCTCGCTCCCTGTTTGATCACCGGCCCGCCGCTTTGCTGCGGGCCGGCTTGGTTCTAGCCGGGTTTTCAGCCCAAGTATTGTCTGCATTGAAGGAGTACCCATGTATGTTGTCCGTCCGGTAGAAATTGCGGATATTGCAGCCCTCGAAGCGCTGGCCGCGGTAACCATGCCGGGTGTCCATACCCTGCCGAAGACGCGCGAAAAAATCGCCGCCTCCGTCGAGCGCTCCATCGCCTCGTTTGCCGCCCATGTCGACATCCCCAGCGAAGAGTCGTATCTCTTCGTGCTTGAATCCCTGCTCGACAATAGCATTGCCGGCACGGCCGCCATCTTCGCCTCGGCCGGCTCGAACGGCACCTATTTTTCCTTTCGCAACGACGTCATCCAGCAAGTTTCGCGTGACCTGAACATCAGCCATAGCGTGCATGCGCTGACCCTGTGCTCGGAGCTGACGGCGTATTCGCAGCTGTCTGGCTTCTACGTGCGCAACATGGAGCAGGCTGGCCTGGAAGCGGCCCTGCTGTCGCGCGCGCGCCTGCTGTTTGCCGTGCTGGCGCCGCACCGCTTCGGCGACCGTTTCTTCGTGCCGCTGGCCGGCATCACGGACGCCAACGGCCAGTCGCCATTCTGGGATGCGCTGGGCCGCAAGTTCTTCCAGATGGATTTCCTCGATGCCGAAAAAGTCATCGGCGGTGCGCGCAACCGTACCCTGATCGTCGAACTGATGCCGCATTACCCCGTGTATGTGCCGCTGTTGCCCGGCGACGCGCAGGCGGCCATGGGCCAGATCCACCCGAGCGGTGAACTGGCGTTCAATTTGCTGACGGAAGAAGGTTTCGAGGCAGACGACTACATCGATATCTTTGATGGCGGCCCGATTCTGCAGGCGCACAAGCATGCGCTGCGCTCGTTTACGGGTTCGCTCACGCGCCGCGTCGTCGCAGGCGTCACGCCCAGCCGTACGGGCCTGAAAGTGCATTACGCGGTCGCTTCGGGCGCGGAGCGCAACTTCCGCGCCGTCACCTTTACCTGCGATGCGCTTGAAGCACAGGACACCGTCGGCTTGCCGGCCGAGCTGCTTGAAGCGCTGGCCGTGGCCGAAGGCGACAGCGTCATTTGCGTGCGCATTTAACAGAGAGAACATTATGCTAGTAGTACGCGCCATCAACGCTTCTGACCTGGACGCCCTGTACGGCTTGGCCAGCCAGGTCGGCACCGGCATGACCACCCTCAAGCCGGACATGAAAATGCTGGGCGACCGCCTGGCCATCGCCTGCGCCTCGTTCGCCGAAACCATCGCGCCCGAAAAGCGCGACTACATGTTCGTCATGGAGGATACCGACACGGGCCGCCTGGCCGGCGTGTGCGCCATCAAGGGCGCCGTGGGCCTGGAAGAACCGTTCTATAACTACCGCATCGGCACCCTGGTCCATTCGAGCCGCGAGCTCGACGTGTTTACGCGCATGGAAACCCTGTACCTGTCGAACGATCTGACGGGCAGCACGGAACTGTGCTCGCTGTTTTTGCACCCCGATTACCGCAGCGGCAACAATGGCAAGCTGCTGTCGAAAAGCCGTTTCCTCTTCATCGCCCAGTTCCCGCACCTGTTCACGGAAAAGCTGATCGCCGAAATGCGCGGCTACCAGGCGCCGGACGGCAGCTCGCCGTTCTACGAGGGCCTGGGCCGCCACTTCTTCAAGATGGATTTCCACCACGTCGACGACTTGACGAGCCTGGGCAAGAAATCCTTCATCGCCGAATTGATGCCGCGCCAGCCCATGTACGTGGCCTACCTGCCCGACGAGGCGCAGGAAGTCATCGGCAAGGTGCATCTGAGCACGGCGCCCGCGCGCCGCCTGCTGGAACAGGAAGGCTTGCACTTCGAAGGCTATGTCGACATTTTCGACGCAGGTCCCGTGCTGCAGGCGCGCGTCTCCGAGCTGCGCGCGATGCGCGACAGCATGCCGGCCGTGCTGGACGCCGACGTTGTACCCGATGCCTGCGACGATGCGGCGCAAACCGAACCGTACATGGTGTCGAACACCGACTTGAAAGATTTCCGCATGATCGTCACCAGCGCCAACCCGCACAGCGGCAAGATGGCGCTGGACGACGATGAACTGCATCTGCTGCGTTGCCACAACGGCGACACCGTGCGCACGCTGTCACTCAACCCGAGAAAGCATCCCCATGTCTAATTCGAATACAACGCAATCGAACTTCATCAACGGCGCCTGGCTGCCAGGCACGGGCCGTGAACTGCTCACTATTGACCCATCGAACGGCAAGCAGACCTGGGCCAGCCTGGAAGCGACGGAAAACGAAGTCGAACAGGCTTGCCAGGCCGCCCGCGCCGCTTTCGAAGCGTGGGCCGATACGCCCGTCGAAGAACGCATCGCCATCTGCGTGCGCTTTCGCGAACTGCTCAAGGAACATGCCGAAGCGCTGGCGCTGCTGATCTCGGAAGAAGTGGGCAAACCGCTGTGGGAGTCGCGCACGGAAGTGGCTACCATGGCCAACAAGATCGATATCTCGGTACAGTCGTACAACGCGCGCACGGGTATCACGCAAAGCAGGATCGCCGATGGCGACGCCGTGCTGCGCCACCGCCCGCACGGCGTCTTCGGCGTCTTCGGCCCGTATAACTTCCCCGGCCACCTGCCCAACGGCCACATCGTGCCGGCCCTGATCGCCGGTAACACCGTCGTTTTCAAGCCCAGCGAATATGCGCCGCGCACGGCCATCAAAACCGTGCAGCTGTGGCAGCAGGCTGGCTTGCCAAATGGCGTCGTCAACCTCGTCAACGGCGGGCGCGACACTGGCGTGACGCTGGGCGCGAATGCCCTGCTCGACGGCGTGCTGTTTACGGGTTCCTGCCAGACGGGCATCAGCCTGCACCGCCAGTTTGGCGGCCAGCCGGGCAAGATGCTGGCGCTGGAAATGGGTGGCAACAACGCCCTGGTCATATGGGATGTGAAGGACGTGGACGCGGCCGTGCACCACGCGATCTTCTCCGCCTTTGTCTCCGCCGGCCAGCGCTGCACCTGCGCGCGCCGCCTGGTGGTGCAGGACAACGCCGCGGGTTCTGCTTTCGTCGCGCGCCTGGTGGAAGTGGCCGCGAAACTGGGCATTGGCGCCTCCGACGCCCAGCCGCAACCCTTCATGGGCCCTGTGGTGTCCAGTGCCGTGGCCGCGCGCCTGGTGCAGGCGCAGGCAGATATGGTTGCCAAGGGCGGCACCACCCTGCTGCAGATGCGCCAGTTGAATCCCGAAGCGGGCTTTGTCACGGCCGGCATCGTCGACGTGACCGATGCCGCCGGCATCCCCGACGAGGAATGGTTCGGCCCACTGCTGCAAGTGATCCGCGTGGCCGATTTCGATGCAGCCCTGAAGGTCGCCAACGCCACCGAATTTGGCCTGGCCGCAGCGCTCCTGTCCGACGATCCTGCCCTGTGGCAAACGTTCCAGACGCGCGCGCGCGCCGGCATCATCAACTGGAACCGTCCCACCACGGGCGCGGCCAGCACGGCGCCGTTCGGCGGTATCGGCAAGTCGGGCAACCATCGTCCGAGCGCCTATTACGCGGCCGATTACTGCGCCTATCCGGTCGCATCGATCGAGAACAGCGTATTGGAAATGCCGGCCAAGCTGTCGCCCGGCCTGAATTTTTAAGTTTTAAAGGACATACCCATGCACAGCACGCGCGAATACAATTTTGACGGCCTGGTCGGCCCATCGCATAACTATGCGGGGCTCTCGTTCGGCAACGTGGCCTCGTTCAGCAATGTGAAAAGCGCATCGAATCCGAAGCAGGCCGCCTTGCAAGGCCTGGCCAAGATGCGCGCGCTGGCCGCGCGCGGCTTTGCGCAAGCCTTGCTGCCACCGCAGGACCGGCCCAATTTCAGCCTGCTGCGCGCTATCGGTTTCACGGGCACGGACGCCGAAGTGCTGGCGCGGGCCTACAAGGAGTCGCCCGTCATCCTGGCCTGCGCCTATTCCGCCTCGCCCATGTGGACGGCGAATGCCGCCACGGTCAGCCCGTCGGCGGACACGCAGGATGGTCGCGTGCATTTCACTGCCGCCAACCTGAATAACAAGCTGCACCGCGCCTTCGAGCACGCGCAGTCGGCGCGCAGCCTGCGCGCTATTTTCAGCGACGACAAGCACTTTGCCGTGCATGACGCGCTGCCGTCGACGCCCGCCTTTGGCGACGAGGGCGCGGCCAACCACACGCGTTTGGGTGCGAACCACGGCGCGCCATCGGTGGAGTTGTTCGTGTATGGTCGGGTGGAGTTCGATCCTTCCGCGCCGTCGCCGAAGCGCTACCCGGCGCGCCAGACCCTGGAAGCGTCGCAAGCCGTGGCGCGCCTGCATGGCCTGGACGCCGGGCGCACCGTGTACGTGCAGCAGAATCCGGATGTGATCGACCAGGGCGTATTCCATAACGACGTCATCGCCGTCGGCAATGGCAATGTGCTGTTCTATCACGAGCAGGCGTTTGCCGATGAAGAGGAGAGCCTGTCGCAGCTGCGCCGCGCCGTTGCCGCCACGGGTGCGCAACTGGACGCGCTGCGCGTGGATACGGGTCAGGTGCCGATCGCGGATGCCGTCAGCAGCTATCTGTTCAACAGCCAGTTGCTGACGAAAGAGGGCGGCAAGATGGCGCTGGTGATACCGCAGGAGTGCCAGGAAAACCGCGCCGTGTCGCGCTACCTGGAAGGCCTGGTGGCCAGCGGTGGCCCCATCGATGAACTGATTCATTTCGACCTGCGCCAAAGCATGCGCAACGGCGGCGGGCCTGCCTGCCTGCGTTTGCGCGTGGCCCTGACGGAAATCGAAGCGCGCGCCATGCACCAGGGCGTGATCATGACGGAAGCGTTGTACCATCGGCTGGTGCAATGGGTGGAGAAACACTACCGCGACCATCTGGAGCCGGGTGACCTGGCCGACCCGCAACTGGCGCTGGAAGTGCATGCGGCGCTTGAAGAATTGACGATCATCCTCAACTTACCTGGATTGTACGACTTGTAGGCGATAGAAAAAACACAGAAAAAAATTCGAGACAGACTATCTGCAACACAGAATTGGACGGGCGACCCCCGTCTCTTGACACCGCTGCCGCCCAGCCACAAGCCCGAACGACAGCGTTGGACATTCACATTACCGTAATGGAGATGCAAGATGAATCACACGCCACAAGATTTGCGCACACAAACGCTGGAGCTGATTAACGCGGCTGGCAGTGCGAACAAGGCGGCAGCGCCTGTCGTGCAGCTGGTGCAGGCATGGCTGGACTCGCTCGACGCCGAAGACCTGGCCGATATCGCGCCCGACAGCCTGGCGCCCGTGCTGGTCGACGGCTTCACGCAAGCGGCCAAGCGCACCGGCGGCGGTTGCCAGATCGCCACCCTGCGTTATGCGGATGGCCGTGGCGGCATGGCGAGCGCCTTGCTGATCCTGAACGAAGACATGCCGTACCTGGTCGACTCCATCGTCATGGCCATGCGCCGCCAGCACCTGGCCGTGCGCGGCGTGATGAATACCGTGCTGCCGGTGCGCCGCGCCGCTGACGGCAGCGTGGAGGCGGTGCGCCAGCCGGGCGACCCGCTCGAATCGTATGTGCTGGTGCTGCTCGATGAAGAATTGGCGCCGGAAGCCCTGGCCGCGTTGGTCGCCGCATTGGAGATGGTCGCGCGTGACGCCGCCGTCGTGCGTCGCGACGCCGCCGCCATGAGCGAGCGCCTGGCCACCGTGGCCAAGGTTGTTGACACGGCCGCCGCCCAGCATGGCGAAGAAGGCGCAGAAGTCGCCGCCTTTTTGGAGTGGGCCCGCAGCGGCGGCTTTGAAGTGTTCGGCTACGCCTATTACCGCGTCAAACCGGGCGTGCGCGAACTCGAGCGCGATGTTCCTAGCCGCGTCGGCGTGTTGCAGGATACGGCGCACCCTGTGTATAGCACCTGCCTGGCGAATATCCCGGGTGACTTCGACACGCTGGCCAAGCGCCAATCGGCGCTGTCCATCGTCAAGGCCGACGTGGCAGGCACCCTGCACCGCGACCAGCAGCTGGACTTCATCGGCGTGCGCGACATGGATGCGCAAGGCGCGATCCTGGGCGAGCATTGCTTTGTCGGCCTGTTTACCCGTGCTGGCAACTCCACTCCGCTGGCAGCGCTGCCGTTTGCGCGTGGCCGCGTGGCCAAGGTATTGAGCCTGGCCGGCGTGCGCCAGCAAGGCTTTCGCGCCGAGAAATTCCGTGAAATCCTCGAATCGCTGCCGCGCACCGAAGCGCTGGAAGCGGACCTCGACTGGCTGGCGCAAGTATGCGGCGCCGTCGTCTCGCTGTACAAGCAGCCGCGCACCAAGGTCTTCGCGCGCCGCGACGTGTATGCGCGCCACTTGAATGTGCTGGTTTACCTGCCGCGCGAGCGCTACAGCGCCAGCGTCGCATCGAGCCTGGCGAAAGCCCTGCAAGCCAGTTCCGGCGCCACGCATGTGAGCACGCAAACCCTGGTGGCCGACGGTCCCCTGGCGCGCGTCTACCTGATCGCCCACGCCGCCCGTTACCCGCTGGACCTGGAAACGGATATCGAACAGCCGCTGCTGGGCGTGCTCGATGGCTGGCATAACGGCTTTGCCGCCGTGGCCGACGCCGTGCCCGACGTGGCCCTGCGCACCAGCCTGCGCAAGTTGTGCGCCACACTGCCGCTCGATTATGTGGCAGCCACCGCGCCGGCTGTCGCCTTCCGCGACCTCGACACCATCCTGCGCAACACCGATCCATCGCATGTGGCCGTGCGCATCGAGACGGGTGCCGTCACCACGATTCGCCTGTATTCTGCCAACAAGGTGCCGCCGCTGTCGGCCATCCTGCCGGCCCTGCACAATGCGGGCGTGGCCATTGACCGCGAACAGGCGTATTCGGTTTCGCTGTTCGACGGCACGCGCTATTTCGTCACCAGCCTGACGGTCGATGCCGCCAGTGCGGTGAAACTGGCGCAGCCATCCGTCGTCGCCGTGGCGCAGGAACTGTTTGCCGCCCTGTTCAACGACACTGCCGAAGATGGCCGCCTGAATGGCCTGGTCATCGAAGGCGGCTTGTCGACGCGCGAAGTGCAACTGGTGCGCGCCTACACCAGCTACTGGCGCCAGACGGGCAGCCGCTTCTCGGTGCGCTACATTGCCGAAAGCCTGCGCAAGCAGCCGGCCCAGGTCAAAGCCCTGGTCGAGGCTTTCCTGCAGCGTTTCGATCCCTCGCTGTCCGACGCACAGCACGCGGCCGCCCTGGAGGCGATCGCCACCATCAAGGCCGGCCTGCCATCCGTGAACCATGCCGATACCGAGGAAATCCTCGGTGCGCTGGCCGACCTGATGGCTGCCACCCTGCGCACCAGCTACTTCCAGAACAATCAAGAAGGCGACAAGATTATCTTCAAGTTCGACACCAGCAGCCTGGCGCTGGTGCCGGAACCGCGTCCTTACCGCGAGATTTTCGTCTTCTCGCGCCGTTTTGAAGGCGTGCACCTGCGCGGCGGCCCTGTCGCCCGTGGCGGCTTGCGCTGGTCCGACCGCATGGAAGACTACCGCACCGAAGTCCTGGGCCTCGTCAAAGCGCAGATGGTGAAGAATGCCGTCATCGTGCCGGCCGGCGCGAAGGGCGGTTTTGTCTGCAAGATGATGCCGAAGGACGCCGTGCGTGAAACCATCGCGGCCGAAGGCGAAGCCGTGTACCGCCTGTTCATTTCCAGCCTGCTGGAAGTGACAGACAACCGTTCCTTGGGCAATATCGTCCCGCCAGTCGATACCGTGTGTTTTGACGACGCCGATCCTTACCTGGTGGTGGCGGCCGACAAAGGCACGGCCACGTTCTCGGACATCGCCAACGGCATCGCCGTGCAGCGCGGTTTCTGGCTGGGTGACGCGTTCGCCTCGGGCGGCTCGAATGGCTACGACCACAAGAAACTGGGCATCACCGCCAAGGGCGCGTTCGAAGCCGTGAA
This sequence comes from Janthinobacterium lyxosi, assembly GCF_051380665.1. Lineage (NCBI taxonomy): Bacteria > Pseudomonadati > Pseudomonadota > Betaproteobacteria > Burkholderiales > Oxalobacteraceae > Janthinobacterium > Janthinobacterium lyxosi. Next base: position 218,751 of record NZ_JBNYXM010000009.1, on the reverse strand, counting down.
GCGCCACTTCTATGAAATGGACCACGACCTCAATACCACCCCGATCACAATGGTCGGCGTGGGCGACATGTCGGGCGACGTGTTCGGCAATGGCGTATTGCTGTCGCGCCAGCTGAAACTGGTGGCCGCATTCGACCACCGCCACATCTTCCTCGACCCGACACCGGACGTCGCCGTCTCGTTCGACGAGCGCGCGCGCCTGTTTGCCTTGCCGCGTTCCTCGTGGGACGACTACAACAAGGACTTGATCTCGGCAGGCGGCGGCGTGTATCCGCGCTCCGCCCGCACGATCGAACTGTCGCCGCAGATCCGCGCCGCGCTCGATATTGCCGAGACCTCGCTGGCGCCGGAAGAGCTGATGCACCGCATCCTGAAGTCGCCCGTGGACCTGTTCTACAACGGCGGTATCGGCACCTACATCAAAGCTTCGACCGAGACGCACGCGCAAGTGAAGGACCGCGCAAATGACCATATCCGCGTCAGCGGCAATGAGCTGCGCGTAAAAGTCGTGGCCGAAGGGGGGAATTTGGGTGCGACGCAGGCAGGCCGCATCGAGTTCGCGCTGGCGGGCGGGCGCATCTTCACCGATGCGATCGACAACTCGGCCGGTGTGGATTGTTCGGACCATGAAGTGAACGTGAAAATCTGGCTGGACGTGGAAGTCAATGCCGGCAAGCTGACGGAAGCAGAACGCAATCGCGAGCTGTATGCGATGACGGATGACGTCGAGCGCCTGGTCTTGCGCGACAACACGCAGCAGACGCATTTGCTGGTGCGCGAGCTGCAGGCGCAAAGCGAGAGCGCCGTGCAGGATGGCTATGCTGCCCTGATTGCCAGCCTGGAAGAAGAAGGCGCCCTGTCGCGCGAACTGGAACAATTGCCGTCGGTGGCCGAACTGGCGCGCCGCAAGCTGGATAACCGTGGCTTGACCACGCCGGAACTGGCGGTGGTAATCGCCAACGTGAAAAACCGCTTCAAGCGCATTCTTTCCGCGCTGCCGTTGACGGATGAAACGTGGGCCGAGCCGGTGTTGAAACCGTACTTCCCGTCCTTGCTGGTGGAAACACGTTCGGCGCTCGACCACCCGCTGGCCAACGCCATCCTGGCGACCGTGCTGGCCAATGAAGTGATCAACCGCTGCGGCCCGCTGATGATCCGCAACCTGGCGGCAGAACATGGCGTGGACGAATCGGCCGTGATCCTGGCCTGGGGCCAGGCATGGGTGGCGCTGAACCTGGCACCCGTGTTTGACGCACTCGATGCCGATGCGCTGACGGTGCCGCGTGGCGTGTCGATCAAGGTCGATGCGCAAACGCGCGTGCTGCAGCAGACGATGATCGCCGGCGTGCTGTCCGTGCCGGCCGAGCAGCTGCGCGGTGCCGGCCTGGCCGAACTGACGCGTTTGTTTGGCGCGGAATCGAAGCGCGAGCTGCTGCAAGCCGTTGGCATTAAATCCGAGGCCGCGCTGGTACCTGGCCTGAAACCTGGCTTCGTGCAGGCGTGGGATGCGGTCGACGCGCTGGAAGTCGTGGCCGGCTTCCTGTTCCCGGCCCTGTCCGTGCCGCGTCCTGCCTCGATGGACCTGGCCGCCTTCCTGCAAGTGGGCCTGGCCCTGCGTAGCCAGGCAGGCATCGACACGCTGGAACGTGGCCTGAAGCTGGCCGCGCAAGGCAAGTCGCAGGAGCAGTTGCGCAACTACGCGCAGCAAGCCCTGCGTCGCACGCAACAGCGTCTGCTGACGCAGGTGCTGGCGCGTGCCGAGCAAGGCAATGCGGGCCAGGCCGTCGATGCAGTGACGGGCGCGCTGGGCTTGTCGGCCTATGTGGCGGCGACGGAACTGGAGCAAGCCATGCTGGACGTGTGGACGCTCTCCGAGGCTGTGAATAAAGTGACAGTGGAAGCGACGGTGTAATGACGCAAGAAGTACTACAAGTTGGACAGGGCGCTGGCGGCTTGCCGCCAGCCGTGCAGGCGCTGGCGCAGGCCGATTTCAGCGGCGTGGCGCAGCTGTTTGCCAACGCCGGTTTCACGGTGGCCTTGCCGGCGCCGGGCATGCTGCAGGTTGTCAAACCGCAGGCCGATGCGGGCCGCGCCAGCGTGGCCGTCTCGGTGGGCGTGCATGGCGACGAGACGGGGCCGATCGAAGTATTGGCGCATTTGCTCGACGCCCTGTCGCGCGATGCGGCGAAGCTGGCCGTCGACTTGCTCGTTTGCGTGGGCAATGTCGATGCGATCCGGGCCGGCAAGCGTTTTATCGACGCCGACCTGAATCGCATGTTCCGTCCCGTGCGGGGGAGTCTGGCGCAAGCGGCGGAAAGCGCGCGCGCCGATGAAATGATCGCTGCGACAAAAGCGTTCTTTGAAGCGGCGGGCCCCGTGCGCTGGCATCTGGATTTGCACACGGCCATCCGGCCTTCCGTGTACCCCACGTTTGCCATCGTGCCGGACCTGGTGGCCGACGACGCCAAGGCGCAGCTGATCGATTGGCTGGGTCAGGCGGCCATCGGCGCCATCATCATGAATCCGCAGTCGGCCGGTACGTACAGCTATTACTCGGCCGAGCATTTCGGCGCGGCCGCCAGCACGGTGGAGCTGGGCCGCGTGGGCACCCTGGGGCAGAACGACCTGAGCTTGTTCGACGATGTGTCGCGGGCGCTGGATGGCTTGCTGCGCGGCTTGCCCGCGCAGCCCGTCAAGGCGGCGCCGCATGTGTTCAAGGTGGCGCAGGAAATCATCAAGCACAGCGATGAATTCCGCATGGCGTTCGACCGCAGCACGCAGAATTTCACCTCGCTGCCGCAGCACGCGGTGATCGCCAGCGATGGCGATCATGTGTACACGGTGCAGCACGCGGAAGAGCTGGTGGTGTTTCCGAACCCGGACGTGCGCGTGGGCTTGCGCGCGGGGCTGATGGTCGTGCGTACCTCCTGATCGTCCAGCCATCACGCAGTATCAGGCGCCAGCCGGGGAAACCCGATTGGCGCTTTTTTTATGGAAAAAATGCCTCACAGAAATAATTATCCATTAAGCAATCAACTGGTTTAAAATATTTGCCCTTTTGCAATTTCTTGGACCGATCATGTTGAAACGCCTGCTGACAGCCCTGCTGTGCCTGACCCTCTCCGGTCTGACGGCTGCCGTCCCTGTCGATGAGAAGGCATCCGCGCCGGAAATGACAGCCGAGCAATTCCTTGCCCAGTTGCACCTGCAACGCGGCAAGATCACCTTGCCGGGCGGCATCGCCACCCTGGATTTGTCCGCCAACTTCCGTTATTTGTCGCCAACGGACGCCGAGCGCGTGCTGGTCGATGCCTGGGGCAATCCGCCTGGCATGGTATCGCTGGGCATGATCGTGCCGGCCAAGACCAGCGTGCTGGAGCGCGATAGCTGGGGTGTCATCGTCACGTATGAAAAGGAAGGGCATATCAAGGATGACGATGCGGACAGCATCAAGTATGACGAATTGCTCAAGGATATGCAGGCGTCCGTGCTGGAAAACAATGCGGAGCGCAAGAAGCGGGGCTATCCCGGCATTCAGCTGATGGGCTGGGCGGAAAAGCCCGGCTATGCCAAGGATACGCACAAGCTGTACTGGGCCAAGGACTTGATGGTCGATGGCGGCGAGCACTCGCTGAACTACAACGTGCGCGTGCTGGGCCGCGAAGGCGTGCTGAACCTGAACGCGATTGCCAGCATGCAGCAGATCGAGGCGATCAAGAAAGAAATGCAGCAAGTGACGGCATTCACGGAATTTACCGAGGGTAACCGCTACACGGATTTCGACAGCAAGACGGACAAGGTGGCCGAGTATGGTTTGGCGGCGCTGGTGGCGGGCGGCGTGGCCAGCAAGCTGGGCTTGTTTGGCAAGTTGCTGGCCCTGCTGCTGGCCTTCAAGAAAGTGTTGCTCCTGGCCGTGGTGGGCGGCGGTGCAGCCATCGTCAAGTTCCTGGGCGGCAAGCGCAAGAATAAGCAGGCGCCGCAGGCAGAACCGGTGGCACAGCCGGAGCGTGCACCCGATGGCAAGGTGAATCTGGACAAGTAAGAGCAACTGGGCCGCTCGGTGCGCTGGCGCACAGGAGTGGCATTGCGCGCGCTGCCGGAAAACAGCGCCTCGGGTACACTGGCGCATCGTTCACTAACAGGAGTTCGCCATGTCCGTGTCCATGTATCAGGCAACCATTCCCGTCTTCGTCCGCGGCTTGCGGGTCGTCTCGGCCCTGCTGGAAAAAGCGCAAGCGCATGTGGAGGAAGACGGCATCGTGCCCGAGATTTTACTGGGTGCGCAGCTGGCGCCCGACATGTTGGACTTGACGGCGCAGGTGCAGCGCGCCAGTGATACGTCGAAGATGTCGGTCGAGCGCCTGAGCGGCGTGCCGGCGCCGAAGTTCGAGGATAACGAAGCGTCGTTCGAACAGTTACAAGAGCGTATCGCCAACACCGTCGTCTATATCGACAGCGTGAATGCGGGCCAGATGGCGGGCAGCGCGCAGAGGGAAGTGGTGCTGAACTGGACGGACGAGGGAACGACATTCTCGGGCGACAATTACCTGCTCAGCTTTGCCTTGCCGAACTTCTATTTCCACGTCTCCATGGTCCACGCCATTTTGAGAAACAATGGCGTGGCCGTGGGCAAGCTCGACTATCTTGGCCCGTACGACTGACCTGGTTTAACGTTGTGGCGGCTGCTGGACCTGGTTCTGTACCGCATTGCCCAGCATGCCGCCGCCGATCACACCGGCCACCGTCGCCAGCGCCTTGCCGCGACCGCCACCCACCTGATTGCCGATCAAGCCGCCGATGACGGCGCCCGTGCCGATGCCCACGTAATTCGGTTGTGCCGGCGCCGGTGCTGGCACTGGCTGCTGCTGGCGTACGGGTTCGCGGTAGGCTGTCTCGCGGTAGCCATCATTGTTGTCATCGTAGGCGCGGCGCGCCGGCGCCACTTGCGTGTGGTGCACGACGCGCTTGTGCACGACAGGTGCCGGGGCCGGAGCGGGGGGCGCTTGCGCGACGACAGGCGCGGCGACCGGTGCTGCCACGGGAGCAGCCAGGGCTGCGGCGTTCGCCGGCGTCATGGCGGCTACATCGGCAGGTACATTCGCCCGCGAATTGGGCAGGATGCCGGCGATGGACGCCGCGCCCACCAGGCACAGGACTGTCACGGAAATGGCGGCGCCGGCCATCAAGGGGTGGATGCGGCTGGCGGTAGTCGTCGTGTTCATGTGTTCTCCTGGGTGGTAAGGTGTTGCCGTGTTGTTGATGTGTCCAGCTGATGTGTCCATTGATGTGTCCACATTAACGGCCGCGCCTGCGCAAGGCTAGCCCTTGCGCTGTATCAAACGTAAGCAGGTGTAAGCCGCGCTTTCCAAAGCACAGTAGAATCGGTGCTTCCCCTTTTCCGGAGTCCGCCATGAGCCAGCTATTCACGCCGTATGCACTGGGGCCGCTGCTCGTGGCCAACCGCATCGCCATCGCGCCCATGTGCCAGTACTCGGCCGACAACGGCAACGCCACCGACTGGCACATGATCCACCTGGGCCACCTGGCTCTGTCCGGCGCGGGCTTGCTGATGACGGAAGCGACGGCCGTCTCGCCCGAGGGACGCATCTCGGCCGAGGACCTGGGCCTGTGGTCGGATGCGAATCAAGCTGCGCTGGGAAACGTGGTGCAGGCGATCCGCCGTCACGCGCCGATTCCGCTGGTGGTGCAGCTGGGCCATGCGGGACGCAAGGCGTCGAGCCGCGCGCCTTGGCAGGGCGGTGCCTGCGTGCACATGGCCGACGGCGGCTGGCAAACGGTGGCGCCGTCGGCCATCGCCCACGCGCCCGGTGAAACGGTGCCGATCGCCCTGGACGAGATGGGCTTGTTGCAAATCAAGGGCGCCTTTGTGGCCGCCGCCCAGCGCGTGCATGCGCTGGGCATCGAGGGTATCGAACTGCACGCCGCGCATGGCTACCTGCTGCACCAGTTCCTGTCGCCCCTGTCCAATCACCGCACCGATGCGTATGGCGGCAGCCTGGACAACCGCATGCGTTTTCCGCTGGAAGTCTATGAAGCCGTGCGCGCCGCCGTACCCGCCAGCGTGGCCGTGGGCGTGCGCCTTTCCGCCACCGACTGGGTCGAGGGCGGCTGGGAAATTGAACAAAGCGTGCGTTTCGCGCAGGAACTCAAGCAGCTGGGCGCCGACTTCATCCACGTCTCCAGCGGCGGCATTTCGCCGCAGCAGCAAATTCCCGTGGGACCCGGCTACCAGGTGGCGTTTGCCGAACGCATCAAGCGCGACAGCGGCTTGCCGACCATCAGCGTCGGCTTGATTACGGAGGCGCAGCAGGCGGAAGACATCATTGCCAACGGCCAGTCCGACATGGTGGCGCTGGCGCGGGCCATTTTGTTCGACCCGCGCTGGCCCTGGCATGCGGCGGCCCAGCTGGGCGCGCAAGTGTCGGCGCCACCGCAGTACTGGCGCTCGCAGCCGCGCGAGTACAAGAACCTGTTTGGCGACACGACTCTGGGTCAGCGCTAAAGGACCTCGTCTGCTACACTGACGCCTCTTCCCCATTTCTCCAGGACGCTTCGACATGCGCCATTGATACTGCCGTGCTGTGCACGGCCTTGCCCTTCCCGCCAGCGCATCATTGCGCCGCGCGGGTTCGCCAGCCCTGTCTGCACGTACAAGGAGTATCCATGCCCGCATTCCTACAACTCGACCGTCTTTCCTTTGTGCTGCCCGATGGCCGCGCCTTGTTTTCCGATTTGCAATTCACTTTTGCCTCGCAACGTATCGGCCTCGTCGGCGATAACGGCGTGGGCAAGAGCATCTTGGCGCGCCTGCTGGCGGGCCAGGTGCAGCCGTCTTCTGGCGCCGTGCGCTGTGACGGGGCCATGCATTACGTGGCGCAGGAACTCGATCCGCAACACTATCCCAGCGTGGCAGCGCTCGCCGGCATGGAGGACTTGCTGGCCGCGCTGGCGCGCATCGCCGCCGGCAGCATCGACGAGGCTGATTACGCACTGGTGGGCGAACGCTGGGATGCCCACGCCCGCCTGCGCCAGGCGCTCGATGCGCTCGATTTACGCCATGTCGATGCCGATACCCGCTCGGCTAGCCTCAGCGGCGGCGAACGCCAGCGCATCGCCCTGCAAGGCGCCTGGCTGTCGCAGGCGGACTGGCTGGTGCTCGATGAACCGAGTAACCATCTCGATGCGCAGCAGCGCGCCCGCCTGGTGGCGCAGATGGCGCGCTGGCCGGGCGGCTTGCTGTTGATCAGCCATGACCGCGCCCTGCTGGAGCACGTCGATGCAATCGTCGAGTTGTCGCCGCAGGGCTTGCGCAGCTATGGCGGCAATTACCCCTTGTATGCGCAGCAGCGCGCGCTGGAGCAGGCTGGCTACGCCGCCGCCCTGCAGGCGGAAAAGGCCGGTGCCAGACGCGAACAGCGCGAGGCGCAGCAGCAAGCCGAGCGTCAGCAGCGCAGGATCGGACGTGGAGAGCGCGAGGGGCGCGAAGGCAATCAAAGCAAGCTTTTGCTCGATGCGAAAAAGGAGAAAAGCCAGGATAGCCAGGGCAAGCTGCGCCTGCGCGCGCAGGAGGCGCAGCAGGCGCGTCAGCAAAGGGTGATGGATGCCAGCGCCCGCTGCGCGCCCGAGGCGGAACGGCTGCTGCTGGCGCCCGAGAGCCTGGTGCCCAACGGCAAATTGCTGCTGGAATTGCGCGATGTGGTCTTGCCGCATGGCCAGGCGCACGCCATCAACTTGCTGCTCAGCGGGCCGCGCCGGCTGGCCGTGACGGGTGACAATGGCAGCGGCAAGTCGACCCTGCTGCGCGTGATCGCCGGACAGCTGGCGCCAGCCAGCGGCGAGCTGCGCTGCCATGCGCAGGTGGCCTGGCTGGACCAGCATGCGGGACTGCAAGATGGCGAGTGGAGCGCCGTGCAACGCTTGCAAGCACGCAATAGCACTGTGGCGGAAGGGGCCTTGCGCACGCGGCTGGCGCTGCTGGGCATTGCCGGTGCGCGCGCCACCATGCCCAGCCGTTTGCTCAGCGGGGGCGAGCGCATGAAGGTGGCCTTGGCGGCCGAACTGTATGCGCAGGCGCCGCCGCAACTGCTGCTGCTTGACGAACCCGACAATCATCTGGACCTGGCCAGCCTGCAGGCGCTGGAGCAGATGCTGCTGCAATATCAGGGGGCGTTACTTGTGGTATCGCACGACCGCGCATTTCTGGATGGCCTGAACCTTGACCCAGAGGGCTTGACAATGCATAAAAGATAATCAAGTGAAAAAAGTCACGCTCAATGCCTGTAGAGCATGCTTTATGAACCGATGCTGAATTTTGTTTGATTGTCGGTATAATCCACTGAATAACCGGGCCTATTTGTGAACTAAAACTGCTGGTTCACCAATATGATGACGTTTAATCTGGCGCTGTTGTCGCTCACTACCGCGCGACCAGGGTGCCGTCATCCCGCCATCATCCTTTTTCTGCTGCTGATGAATTTCGGTTTCGTTTATATTGTTTTCTTGGAGAAATAGCATGTCGTTTTACGAAAAACTCAAGGCCCTCGACATCGAATTGCCAGTCGTTGCTGCGCCAGCTGCCGCCTACGTGATGCATGCCCGCACGGGCAACACCGTCTTCCTGTCCGGCCACCTGGCCAAGAAGGATGGCAAGGTCTGGGTCGGTCAACTGGGCAAGGACGTCACCACGGAAGAAGGCAAGATTGCTGCGCGCGGCATCGCCATCGAACTGATTGCCACCCTGCAAGACGCATGCGGCGGCGACCTGAACAAGGTCAAGCGCATCGTCAAGGTCATGAGCCTGGTCAACTCCACCTCTGCATTCACGGAACAGCACCTGGTGACCAATGGCGCCTCGGAGCTGTTCGTCGAAGTCTTCGGCGACAGCGGCAAGCATGCCCGCTCCGCCTTCGGCGTGGCGCAAATCCCGCTGGGCGCTTGCGTCGAGATCGAGCTGATCGCCGAACTGGCCTGATCATCTGAGCATGCTGGCGATTGCCGCCGGCTCGCCCTTTCTTCCTGTCCAGCAAGAGCGGAACCGCCATTGGGGTGGAGGGATTGGTGTATTCAAGAAAAAAACGGAGACATGTAATGAAAACGAGTGAACAAGGCTTGCACCGCGGCCTGGGCGAGCGGCAGATACGCCTGATGGCGCTGGGCGCTGCGATTGGCGTGGGCCTGTTTTTGGGTTCTGGCAACGCCATCAAGATGGCCGGTCCCGGCATCATGCTGTCGTATATCATCGGTGGCGCGGTCATCTTCATGATCATGCGCGCCCTGGGCGAAATGGCCGTGCACAATCCCGTAGCCGGCTCTTTCAGTCGCTATGCCCAGGATTACCTGGGCCCCCTGCAAGGCTATCTGACGGGCTGGAATTACTGGTTCCTGTGGCTGGTCACGTGCGTGGCGGAAATTACCGCCGTCGCCATCTACATGGGCATCTGGTTCCCCGACGTGCCGCGCTGGATCTGGGCCCTGGCGGCCCTCGGTTCCATGGGCGCCATCAACCTGCTGGCCGTGAAAGCCTACGGCGAGTTCGAGTTCTGGTTCGCCCTGATCAAGGTCGTCACCATCATCCTGATGATCGTCGGCGGTACGGGCATGATCATCTTCGGTCTCGGCAACGACGGCGTGGCCATCGGCATCTCGAACCTGTGGACGCATGGCGGTTTCTTCCCGAATGGCGCGCAGGGCGTGCTGATGTCGCTGCAGATGGTGATGTTTGCCTACCTGGGCGTGGAAATGATCGGTCTGACAGCCGGCGAGGCGGAAAACCCGAAGAAATCGATTCCCGACGCCATCAATTCGGTGTTCTGGCGCATCCTGATTTTCTATGTCGGCGCGCTGTTCGTCATCCTGTCGATTTACCCATGGAATGAAATCGGCACCACCGGCAGCCCCTTCGTGATGACGTTTGAACGCCTGGGCATCAAGACGGCCGCCGGCATCATCAACTTCGTCGTGCTGACGGCAGCTCTGTCGTCGTGCAATGGCGGTATCTTCAGCACGGGCCGCATGCTGTACAACCTGGCGCTGCAAGGCCAGGCACCGAAGGCGTTTGCGGAAACCACGGCCAGCGGCGTGCCGCGCCGCGCCATCCTGGTGTCCGTGTTTGCCCTGCTGCTGGGCGTGTTGCTGAACTACCTGGTGCCGGAAAAAGTGTTTATCTGGGTCACGTCGATTTCCACCTTCGGCGCCGTCTGGACCTGGGGCGTGATCCTGGTCACGCATATCCAGTTCCGCAAGACCTTGAGCCCGCAGGAAATCAAGAACCTGGCCTTCCGCATGCCGTTCGCGCCGTACGGTTCCTGGATTTCGCTGGCTTTCCTGGCGCTGGTGATCGGCCTGATGGCGTATTTTCCCGATACGCGCATCGCCCTGATGGTGGGACCAGCCTGGCTGATCCTGCTGACGGTGCTGTACTACGTGCTGGGCCTGGCGCCGAAAGAGCGCCGCGATGACGTGCCGCAAGGCTACGAGGCAGGCTGGCCGGCGGCCGATGCGCCACACGTCAAGAAGTAAACCAGCGTAGTTGAGCTGAGACAGAAGCGCGCCGCTGCCCCTGCAGCGGCGCGCTTTTTATTTCATGAAAGCAATTTCTTCTTCGCCAGCACGCTGGCGGGTTTACCGGCGCACGTCTGGCGTTGTTTCCTTGCATCAAAGTTCTGTTTAGTTGAGCCGATGAAAGCCCTATAATCGCTTAGTTTTGAAAATGGACGCGATCTTTCCGGTTTTTTTCCAGGTAGGGCCGGAGCGCTATTTGTTTTTACCCGTCATGTTCCTAACAACACCTGACAAAACCGTAGCGAGCGGAAGTGAGTTGTGGCTAAGAAGCGCAGCTGTGCGAATGCACAGTGAGCATCGCAGGCCGCGAATCGCGACGCGCAGTAGGTTTTGGCAGGTGTTCAAGTGCATGCCTCATAAAGGAATGCTAGTGAGCCAAACCCTGGTCCAGAAACTTTGCCGCACCAAGCCGATCAATACCACGGTCGAATATGGTGAAGGCCTCAGCAGCAGTGGCTTGAGCCGGTCCATCGGCCTGTTTTCCCTCACCATGATCGGCGTTGGCGCCACCATCGGCACGGGCATTTTCTTTACCATGGTCGAAGCCGTGCCTAAGGCGGGCCCATCGGTCATTCTGTCTTTCCTGATCGCCGCCATCACGGCCGGCTTGACGGCCTTGTGCTATGCGGAATTGTCGTTCCGCATTCCCGCCTCTGGCTCTTCGTATTCGTTTGCTTACGCCACCGTGGGCGAGTTTCTTGCCTTTATCATGGCTGCCTGTTTGCTGCTTGAATACGGTTTGGCGGGCAGTGCCGTGGCCATCGGCTGGTCGTCCTACCTGAATAACTTCCTGGAAAATGCCTTCGGCTGGCATATTCCCGAGATGTTGCGCACGCCGATGATCGTTTCCGGCCCGCATGGCATGGAGTTTCATGCCGGCCACATCAACCTGCCGCCGATCTTTTTGATCTGCATGTGCGGCTTTTTGCTGCTGCGCGGTGCCAAGGAATCGGCCCTGATGAACGCCATCATGGTCATCATCAAGCTGGCGATCCTGGTGTTTTTCATCGTCATCGCGTTTTCCGGTTTTAATGCCGACAATTTCTTCCCCTTCTTCAATTCCGACAACAGCAAGGGCTTTGCCGGCATGACGGGCGTGACGGCCGCCGCCGGCACTGTGTTCTTCTCCTTCATCGGTCTCGATACGGTGGCGACGGCGGGCGATGAAGTGAAAAATCCCACGCGCAATGTGCCGCGCGGCATCCTTGGCGCCCTGCTCATCGTGACCGTGTTTTATCTGTTGGTGGCCGTGGCCGCCCTCGGTGCGCAACAGGCGAAATTGTTCGAAGGCCAGGAAGCTGGCCTGGCGGTGATTCTGCAAAACGTCACGGGCAAGACCTGGCCCGCGCTGGTGCTGTCGGCCGGCGCCGTCATTTCCGTCTTCAGCGTGACCCTGGTGACGATTTACGGCCAGACGCGCATCCTGTTTGCCGTCAGCCGCGACGGCCTGATCCCGAAGTCGTTCCAGAAGATACACCCGCGTACCCTGGTGCCGGTCAACAATACCATCATCGTTTGCCTGGTGGTGGCCGTGGTGGCCGGCTCCGTCGATGCCACTTACTTGTGGGACATGGTCAGCATCGGTACCCTGACAGCCTTCATGGTGGTGTCGATCGCCGTGCCCGTGCTGCGCCACAAGCAGGGCGCCAACCGCATCGAAGGCTTTAGCGTGCCGTTCGGACCGTACGTGATTCCTGGCCTGAGCATATTGGCTTGCCTGTACATCATGCGCGATTTGCCGCATACGACGTTTGTCGTGTTCAGCGTGTGGATGGCGGTGACTGTGGCCATTTACTTCTTGTACAGCATGCGGCATTCGCACTTGGGCAAGAAGGCCCGCTAATGCAGTCTGCTCCATCCAAAACCGCCGCTCTTGCCGGCGGTTTTTTTTATTCTTAACCGGAATTTACATGATGAAAATAACTGATCTGGCCGCCTGCGGCTTGCTGGCAAGCAGCCTTCTGGGGAGCGTGGCGCAGGCCGCCCCTGCAACCGAGCCGGCATTGCGCGATTACCGCGCCGTGGCCCTGTCGGCCAATGGCCAGCGCATCGCCGCCATCGAATCGAGCAAGGTGGGCGAACAGCCGCAGCGTCCGCATGCAGCCATCGTCGTGCGCGACGCCGCCAACGGCGCCATCGTGCAGCAATTCGACCCGTGTGCCATGTGCTCCTATGACAAGCCCAGCTGGTCGCCCGATGGCAGGCAGCTGGCCTTTGTCGGCTACGACGCCAAGGCGGGCATGGCGCATCTATACCTGGCCACGATGACACAGGCGCAGGCGCGGGTGTTGACCAGTATTAAAGGCGTGGCCAGCACGGCGCGCTGGTCGCCGGACGGCAAGCAGCTGGCCCTGCTCGCGACGGTGGGCGCGCGCAAGCTGGCCGGCGCCGTGGAAGCGGGTGTGCGCCAGGTGGGTGAAGTGGGCAGCGAAGACGATGCCCAGCGCATTGCCGTCGTGCCTGCCAGCGGCGGAGAAGCGCGTCTGCTGTCACCAAACGACACCTATGTGTATGAATACAGCTGGACGCCCGATGGCCGTGGCTTCGTCGCCACCAGCGCGCAGGGCAATGGCGACAGCAACTGGTGGGTCGCCAAGCTCAGTCATATTGAGGCGGCCACGGGCGCCCTGCGCGTGATCGCCGCGCCAGCCATGCAGTTGAACCTGCCTTCCGTCTCGTCGGATGGCAAGACGGTGGTGTTCATCGGCGGCCTGATGAGCGACTTCGGCTCCATCGGCGGCGACCTGTACACGGTGCCCCTGGCCGGCGGCACGCCGCGCAATCTCACACAAGACTATCGCGGCACCTTCAATGGCGTCGTCTGGCGCGGCGCCGGCTTGCTGGCAACGGCCCTGATCGATTCGCAGCTGGCGCTGGTGCCTGTCGATGCGCAAACTGGTCCGGCTCAACCGGTAATGCTTGGTGAACTCAGCAGTAGCGGTAGCGATGGCCGTCTGTCGTTCAGCGCCGACGGCTTGCAAGCCGCTGCCGCACAGGAAGACTTTACGGACGCCAGCTACCTGGTGGCGGGACCGGTGGGCCAACTGAAAAAGATCACGCGCGACAATGACGGCTTTGCGCCGCAGCTGACGGTGCAGAACGTGGGCTGGAACAACGAGCAATACAAGGTGCAAGGTTGGCTGCTGGGGCCGTTGAAGGTGGAGGCCGGCAAGCGCTACCCGATGATCGTCAACGTGCACGGCGGCCCAGGCGCCGCCGCCTCGCCCCGTTATGTGGCAGCGAGCACCGTGATCGAGGAATTGACGCAAAAAGGCTATTTCGTCTTCCTGCCCAATCCGCGCGGCAGCTTTGGCCAGGGCCAGGCATTTACGCGTGCCAACATGGCCGACTTTGGCGGCGGCGACTGGCGCGACATCCTGGCCGGCATCGATGCGGTGGAAAAAGTGGCGCCCGTCGACGGCCAGCGCCTGGGCCTGATTGGCCATTCGTATGGCGGCTTCATGACCATGTGGGGCGTCACGCACAGCGACCGTTTCAAGGCGGCCGTGGCGGGGGCGGGCGTGTCGAACTGGATCAGTTACTACGGCCAGAACGGCATCAACCAGTGGATGATCCCGTTCTTTGGCGCCTCCGCATATGACAATCCGGCCGTCTACCGCAAGGCTTCGCCCATCGAATCGATCAAGGCGGCCAAGACGCCCACACTGATCTATGTGGGCGAGCGCGACGTGGAAACGCCGGCCGCCCAGTCGTTGGAATTCTGGCACGGCTTGCGCGCCATGGGTGTGCCGTCCAGCCTGTTCATCTACGATGGCGAAGGCCATTCCTTCCGCAAGCCCGAGCACCAGCGCGATTTGCAGCGGCGCACCGTGGGCTGGTTCGAGCAGTATCTGAAGTAAATCGCAGGTATTTAGCGCGGTGTCACAATATGCACGATTGCCGCGCTATGTATCACGATCTTGTCGGCATCTGCATGCAAAAGGCGGATGCGTCTTTTGACCAGCGGCCAGCCCGACCAGGCCACGTCGCTGACGGGTGGTGCGGCAGGGGCGGCCAGCGGGGCGCTGATGCTGGCCTTGTTGTCGAGCTGCTCCAGCGCGCGCGACAGGGTCAGGCACACTTGCGTGTGGCTGTGGCTGAGCAAGGCGTTGACGGGCGCGACAGGCAGCTGGCTGGCATGGCGTCCCAGGATCGAACGCAGCGCCGCCACGTGGGCGACCAACAGGTAATTTTGCACGATGAACAGGTTGATGTCTTCCACGGCCCGCTGCTTGCTGGCCGGTTCATCGAGCATGCGCACCAGTGCCGAGCTGAGCGCGGCCAGACTGTCCATCAGGCGCTTGCGCTCGATGCGGTAGGCGAAATCATCGAAGCATTTCCCCTGCAGCAGCGCGAAGCTGGTCTGCATATAGCTGAGGTTCACATTCAGTACCTGGCGCACGAGGCGCGGCAGGCTCTGGTATTCCCAGTTGGCCAGGACAAAGCTGAAGATGGTCGCCACCGCGGCGCCGATCAGGGTATCGATCAGGCGCTCACTGACCAGGTTCGGGTTGCTGGGCGCCACCAGGTGCATTTGCAACAAGATCATCAGGCTCACGGCGATGGCCGTGTAGCGGTAGCGCAAATAAATGAAGGTGGGCGTGGCCACGATGGAGAGAAATAAAATGGCCATCAGCACGATATTGCTGTGGATGAAGCGGATCACGATGGCCGTGATGACGCAGCCGATGATGGTGCCGATGATGCGGTCGGCGCGGCGCTGGCGCGTCATGCTGAACGTGGGGCGCAGGATGATGACGATGGTGAGCACGATCCAGTAGCTGTGCGCTGTGTACGGCAGCCAGTGGCCTACAGCCAAGCCCACGGAAATGGCCATCGAGACGCGCAGGGCGAAGCGGAACACGGGCGAGTCCAGGCGCAGATTCGACAGCAGGGTTTTCAGTTCGTATTTTTGCTGCGACAAAAACGGCGCCATGTCCGCGCCGCTCCAGAACGGCACGTCGGCGTAGACTGTTTGCGTGGCCAGGTGCAATTCGACTATCATTTTCAAGATGGCACGGATCTTGTTGCGCTGCGCGCGCAAGGTGGCCAGCGCTTCTTGCGTGTTGTTTCCCTTCGTTTGCAGGCGGGCAATTTCTGCTTCAATCTCGGCCCATTCCTTGTCATAGCTGATCTGCGCATACGAGGCGCGCTTGCGCGTGACGGCGTAGGCCACGGATTCGATATCGCGCGCCGCCTTGTAGGCCAGGTCGTGCAAGGATTTGAGCACGTCGGAGTCGGCCAGGTGCTGGCGCAGCAGCGCGTAATCCGTGTGCGTGGAGAGAATCAGTTCATATAAATCCAGCATGCACACATGGACCTGCACGACGATAGCATCCTTGCTGTTCTTGTGGCTGCGCAAGATCAAGTCGCGCGACGCTTGCTGGCGGTCGGCCAGGATGCTTTGATGGCGCACCAGCTTGTTGAACTGCTCCGTCAAATTAAAACGCGTGTCGTAGAAATCGGCCTTGATGTCGATGTAGGCGGCTAACTCGAACAGAGCTTCGGCCAGCACTTGCTGCTTGATGCGGTGGCGCAAGACCCAGGCGATGGCCATGGCATAGGCCAGATAAATCAAGCCGCCCAGCATGAACAGGCCTGCGTGGTGGAACGATTGCTGCCACGTCATTTGATGCTCCATCGACATGGTCATGATGAACAGGGCGGCCAGTTGCAAGGGCATGGATTTCTTGCCGTACACCACCATCATGCTGGCGAGGAAACTCACGAGCACAAGTACCGTCATCAAGAGCCACTGCACGGGGCCGCACAGGCTGATCAATAAAGTGACGGCGCTGCACAGCAGCACGGAAGCCAGCATTTCGTTGAATTTGTGGCGCAGCGGGCTGGGCATGTCCATCAGGGTCGTGCACAGGGCGCCGATGCACACCGTCATGGCGGTAGTGCTGTCGCTGATTTCCAGGGTCAGCAAGGTCAGGCCGACCAGGCCGATGGCCACGCGCAAGCCCAGGTAAAAATAATGGCTGTAAATAAAGGTGCGCAGGTTCAGTGCGTAGTGCATGGGTTTACCTTGTGGGTAGGGCACAGAAAGAGGCGCCGCACCGGGGTCTCCGATGCGGCGCCAGGATGTTGCATTCGCTACAGCCCCGAGTTACATGAGGGCAATGACGGGATAGCGCCGCCATTCCGGCTCGGCGAAGCGCTGGCAGTTGGCGAAGATGAAATTGAGCACGGCTTCCTGATCGCTCAGCAAGGCCGGGTTGGCTGCCTTCCAGTCGGCAAACTTGGCCGCCAGCGCTGGTTCGTCGCGCAGCAGTTCGGACGCCATGTCTTCGAACACATAATCGGAAAACGCTTCTTTCTTCTCCAGCACGCTGTTGAAGAAACCCCAGCGGAAGAAGCTGTCGTGCGCCTGCGGCTCCAGGGTTTCCACGGCGTAGCGGGCATTGTCTTGCTCCAGGCTGATGACATAATCGCCCGCCTGCACGGTGAATTCGCCCGTGCGCGCTTCGAGTTCGAGCGTGTCGTGGAGCATGTGGCCTTCGTAAGCCGTGGCGCGCGTGCCGACGGAAACTATGTGGTAGTAGCGCGCCGTTAGCGTCTGTTCGGCGGTGATGCGGCTCATTTCCACGCCGTTCCAGCGTAGACGCTCGATCACTTCGCGCCAGGCTTGCGGCACCACATAGGCTTTCGGCGCGGTGACGGTGACGTCCGCATCGAAGCGGTTGTAGTAGGCGATATCGCGTTCCCACGGCTGCGAGCGGTCGTACGACAGGCGCTGGTAGTCGCCCAGCACGCTCGGCGTGTATTGGGCTGCATAACCCTTGAAGGGGAAGGTCGACGGCTGTTCTTCATTCATGGTCCAGTGGATCGGCCACTCGGCTTGCGTGCGTCCGGCAGCCTTGGCCTGCGCGCGCAGCTGTTTGATCTGCTCGCCATGCTCGATGGTAAACGCCATGGTGATGTCGAGCAGGGCGCGCATGGAGGCGTAGCGGTCGGCAAACGGTTTTAGCATATGCGTTTCCGGCATGAAACCGATGACGTGATGCAGGGCCGCAAAACCGGTCGAGAAACGGGGCACTTCGAGGAATTCGGCGATGCCGTGGTCGGGGCTGTCCTTGACGGGATTCACATATGGGCAGGTGGGCCAGCCAGCGTTTTCCATGCGCGCAAAGATGTGCGGCAGCATGGTGTCTTGCAGGAAGGGGCCCAGGCCATTGCCCAGCTTATCCGTCTGCGTATGGATCAGGGTCATCGTGTACGGGTAGTCGGCGCCGTTCGACGTATGCGTGTCGACCATCACGTCCGGGTCCCAGCTGGCCAGCAAGCGGTTGAACACTTGCGCGTTCAGGCTGTCGCACTTGATGAAATCGCGGTTCAGGTCCAGGTGGCGGCTGTTGCCGCGGAAACCGAATTGCTCCGGGCCATCCTGGTTCACACGCGATGTATTGGCGCGGTTCAGGCTGCCATCGACGTTGTAGATCGGAATGAACAGCAGGACGGTGCTGCCCAGCGCCGCCAGGCGCTCCGGCTGCGTGCAGAGGTCGCGCACGATGGCCATGCAGGCGTCGATGCCTTCCGGTTCACCCGGGTGGATGCCGTTGTTGTTGAAGAAAACGGTGCGGCCTTCGCGCTTGATCTGCTCACGGTCAAACACGCCGTCCGCGCTGACGACGCCAGCGTGGATGGGCACGCCCGAATCGGACAGGCCGATCTGTTCGAAATGCAGCACCTGCGGGTAGCGTGCGGCGAGTTCCTGGTAGAAAGTGATGCATTCCAGCCAGGTCGTGGTCTGGTTGTGGTTACCGAGTTCGTAGGTCGTGCGCAAGTCTGGTGGCATAGCGGTCTGAGTCTGGGAGGGGGAAGGCGCGCTGGGTAAGTACGCCCGCTAGGGGCCAATTGTAGCACCGGCGCTCCTGCCTTGATGCGCAGCAGCGGGCGAATGCCGGACTTGTGTTATGAATACGTTTCACGCGCAAGGGGAGGCAGCATGGGCAAGACGGCGATGGCGGCGCTGGTGTGGTGGGCTTGCCTGGCGGCACAGGCGGCGCCATTGCGCTTGCCGGCGGGCAAGGAGCCGGTGGCGCAGGGCGGGTCCGTCACGGCCGCCGCGCAGGGTGCATTGATACGCTACCGGGGCTGGCTGCTGGCCGTCGATGGCGCAGTGCCGGAAGAACGGCCCGACGTCTTGCTGACGTCGGCCGATGCGGGCCACGCGCCGCAACTGCAGATCGGCTCCACGCAGCGCACTTTGCCCCCGTGGTCAGCCTTGGAGCTCGTCAAGGGAAGCACGCGCCTGCGCATCACGGCGCTGCCGGGACCGGAGGCTCCCGCGCTGCTGCTGGACTTTGGCGATGCCGATTACCGCATCGTGATTCCCGCCGCTACCATAGCCCGGCCAGCCTATCGGCTACTGGCGCAGCGCTTTCCCGGCGCCGACCTGGCCTTGCTGCTGCGGGATGGCCGGCGCGTGATGCTGCCTTTGGGAGGCAGTCGAGCGCAGGTGTTTGGCGCGGAGCAAGCCGTGCCTTACCGATTTTCAAAGATCAAACGCCAAACGAAAAAAAGCCACTCCCGCAGGAGTGGCTCAGCTGACAAGCGCCCGTTGCCGGGTTATTGCTTCTTGTTATTCAGCGCCCATTTCTTTCAGCAGGTTATCTGCGTGGTCGATGTGTTTCATGTTCCACAGCATGTAGCGCAGGTCGACCTGGATCGAACGGGTGTTGGCCTTGTTGTAGTCCCAATCGGAAATGATCGAGTCCAGCGTGCCGTCGAAGGCCAGGCCGATGAATTCGCCTTTGGCGTTCAGGGCAGCCGAACCGGAGTTGCCGCCCGTGATGTCCAAAGTGGCCAGGTAGTCGACCGGTACGGTTTTCAACTTCGGATCGACGAATTTACCGAAGTCCTTGGCTTTGATCGCGGCCAGTTGATTCGCCGGTGCATTGAACTCGCCCTGGCCCGTGGCTTTGGCAACGACGCCATTGACGGTGGTGAAGGCGGTCCAGGTGGTGCCGTCGGCGCCGTGGTCACGGCCGGCAACTTTGCCGAACGTCACGCGCAAGGTGCTGTTGGCGTCAGGATACACAGCTAGTCCTTTGCTCTTCATGAAGGCGATCTTGGCTTTCATGTAGTTGGCGTAGGCTTGCTGGATCTTGCCTGCCAGTTCTTCGTCTTCCGCTTCGTTTTTCAGCGAATCCGGATACATGGCGACGGCTGCCTGGATGAAGCTGTCCTTGCTGGCCTGGAATTCGGCTGGCGTGCGTTTCAGCCATGCTGCGCGCTCGGCCTTGTCGCCCAGCTTGCTGCCCGCATACAGTTTGTCCAGGGCGGCGGACAGGTCGGCTGGCGACATGCCATCCTTGATGCCGATGGCGGCGTCGAAGCTGGCGCGGCGTTGTGCAGCTGGTTGCGCGGCGTACTTGGTCAGGCTGTTCAGTACCAGCGCCTTGTCGACTTTTTCATCGTAGGTGCGCTCGACCGAAGTGATGCCCGCTTCCATGCGTGGCAAATCGCGCGTCTGGTAGCCGGACTTGCGTTCCGTATCGGCCTTGGTGCTTTCGTTGGACAAACGATACAGGCTGCGTGCCGTGTTCAGCAGGCGTGGCTGTGCGTAGCCCAGGAAGAAGTCGCGCTTGGTGTCGGCATCGCGTTCGGCGATCAGCTTTTCCACTTGCTCGATGTCGCCGGCAAATTCAGCCTTGCGTGCTGGCGTGGCGTTGACCCATGCTTTCAAGGCGTCGTGTTCCGTCGTCTTGCGCGCCAGGAAATCGCTGCCGGCGTAGGAATCGAGCATGCCTTGGCGGTTCTTGTAGTAATTGTTGACGCCAGCAACTTGACCCGCGTATTTCAGGGCAACATCCTTGTTGTCTTTGGTTTCGCGCGCGATGATGGCCAGGGTTTCGCCCGACGCTTTCACGAAGGCCGGGTAGTTCCAGTCAAACGTGTACGCCACTTCCGATGGCAGACGGTGACGGTTGGTGCGGCCAGGGTAGCCCAGGACCATCACGAAATCGCCTTCTTTCAAGCCATCCTTGGCCAGTTTCAGCACATGTTTTGGCTGGTAAGGCACGTTGTCCTTGCTGAAGTCGGCAGCTTTGCCGTCGCGGCTGACGTAGGCGCGGTAGAAACCGTAGTCGCCCGTGTGGCGTGGCCACATCCAGTTGTCGGTGTCGCCGCCGAACTTGCCCACGCCCGCTGGTGGCGCGTGTACCAGGCGCACGTCGCGGATTTCCAGTTGCTTGATCAGGTAGAACTCCAGGCCGCCGTAGTAGGCCGACACGGTGCAGCGGAAACCAGCTTCTTTTTCGCATTCGGCGACCAGTTTTTTCTGGTTTTTCTCGATCGCGTCGATGCGTGCCTTGCCTTGCAGCTTGGCTACGTCGGCGGTGATGATCTTGTCGCTGACATTGGTCACGGCCGAGGTGACGAAGATGCGGCTGCCTGGGGCGGCCGGCAATTCTTCAGCGAAGGTCTTGGCCAGGAAGCCGTTGGCCAGCAAATCGCGTTCCTTGGTCGAATTGACCGCCACGCTGTTGTAGACGCAATGGTGGTTGGTGGCAACCAGGCCTTGTGGCGAGACGAACGAGGCCGAGCAACCGCCCAGGCTGACGATGGCGCCCATCGGGAACTCGGTCAGTTTGGTCAGAGTGGTCGGATCGAGTTTCAGTCCGGCCGCTTTCAGTTCCTTGGCTACTTGTGGCAGCTGTTGGGGCATCCACATGCCTTCGTCGGCGTGTGCGAAGTTGCTCAGGATGGCGAGCGCGATTAAAGATTTTTTCATTCGAGTTCTAGTCTTTTTACATGGTGGGAAGTCGGAACCAACGTGTACCCAGTGTTTTTCTCAGCGGGCGACCTAGAGTATCCTTATCGAACTCGCACTAGTCAATCACATTTTCCGGGCGGCATATTTGTATATCATTGCTTAAATAACATAATTTTCAGTGATGCAGGGACAGGAACTGGCTGCCAGCGCGCATTTTTCCGTGCGGCGGCTGTGGTATTTGTCCATACATGTCTTGGCGGTAATGAAAAATGGCCGGGCGCTTGCGCGGCCCGGCCACCTCGTGAGGCACGGCGTGTTGCCGCTCTAGCGTATTTTGCCGCGGCGCAAAAGATTCACGATGCCCAGCAGGACCACGGCGCCCAGGAACGAGACCAGCAGCGAAGACACGCTGAAATTGTCGCTATTGATGGTGCCCGTGCCGAACAGGGGCGCCAGCAGCCAGCCGCCCAGGAAGGCGCCTACGATGCCGACGACGATATTGAGAAAGATGCCCTGTTGTGCATCGGTTTTCATGACCATGCTGGCTAGCCAGCCGATGACGCCGCCAATAACGATCCAGATAATGAAATTCATGTGGTCCTCCGCGCGATGGGTGAGTGGGGTGTCATGTTAGAAAAACATCATGCCCAGTGATACTGATGCCGCACGATAGAAAAGTCCAGCGGATTCGCGTCGAGCATGCAAAAGCCCGCCTGGCTGCGGGCAGCGAGGCGGGCTTGTCAGGCGGCAAGGCCGTGTTTAGTCGGCCTTGATCGCTTCGACCTGGATGGCCAGCTTGACTTCCGGCGAGAACGCCGGCATGCCGTAGTTCAGGCCAAAGTCGCTGCGCTTGAATTCTGCCGTGGCATCGGCGCCGCACACTTCGCGCTTGTAGCGCGGGTGCATGATGCACTTGAATTTGCTCACGTTCAATTTGATGGGCTTGGTCACGCCCAGCAGGGTCAGTTCGCCATCGACTTCCACCAGCTGATCACCGTTGAACTTGAACGACTTGCTCTTGTAGGTGATTGCCGGGAATTTTTCCACATTGAACATGTCTGCTTTTTTCGCGTGCGTGTTCATGGCGTCGAGGCCGAAATCGATCGAATCGGCATCGATTACCAGGTCCAGGCTGCCCGTCTTGGCGGCACGGTCCAGGGTCACGGTTCCCTTGGTCTTGTTGAACTTGCCGCGCCAGACTGACATGCCCATGTGATCGGCTTCAAAGCTGGGGAAGGTGTGCGTCGGGTCGAGGTTGTAGGTGTCGGTAGCGGCCATGGCCGAACCCGCGCCGGCGGCTGCCAGCACGGCGATCATCAAATGCTTGAATTTCATTGAGTTCCTAGAGTTAAACAACGAGAAATAAAACGATTATTGGGTTGTGACGTGGAATTTGATGGTGACTTCATCGGCGACCATGCTCGTGTCTTTCCATTCGCCTTCGCCGATGTTGTAGGTCAGGCGTTTGATCGGCAGGGCGCCGTCAAATGCATATTTGCCGCCGTCGGCTTTCACCGTCAGGGGGAAAGTCACGTCGGTGGTCTTGCCTTTGATGCTCAGCTTGCCGCTTACCGTCAGCTTGCCCGCGCCGGCGGCCTTGATGCTGCTCGAGACAAAGGTGGCTTTCGGGAACTGGGCCGCGTTGAACCATTCTTTCTTGGCCACTTCCTTGTTGTACTCGGGGTCACCGATATCGATACTGGCCGTGTCGATTTCCACCGACGCTTTCGAGGCGTCTGGCGCGGCCGGGTTGTAATCGATGGCGATATTGAATTTCTTGAACTTCGCTTCCACGGGCACGTTCATTTGCTTGAACACGGCCGACACGCTGGTCTTGGCGGGATCGACTTTCAGCAAGGTGGCGGCGGTGGCGGCCACGGACAGGCCCAGCAGGGAAGCGAGGACGATGCGTTGGGTGGTTTTCATCTTATTTTTCCTGTGTTTCAGTGAGCAAGGGAGACGTTAAGGCAGCATGCGCTTGAGCACGCCATCGCGGTCGATGAACTGGTGCTTCAGCGCCGCCAGCACATGGGCAGCCACGGCGGCGGCCATCGTCATGTTCAGAACATAATGAATCTCTTTTAAAAGTGGCTTAAGTTCCGGGTTCGGCGCCATGATGACCGGCAGCTGGAACAGGCCCAGATAGACCACCGGCACGCCGGCGGCCAGGGTGTACAGGTAGCCGGAGATGGGCACGGCGAAGATCAGCAGGTACAGCAGCACGTGCATGGCGTCGGCCGCCTTCTTTTGCCAGACAAGCATGCTGGCCGGGTGCGGCGGCGGCACGTTGGCCTTGCGCCACAGCAGGCGGATGGCGGCGATGGTCAGCACGGTCACACCCAGCCATTTGTGCCACGAAAAATATTTGAGTTTGGTGGGCGTCAGGCCGGGAATGTCGGTCATGACCAGACCCATGACAAAGGCGCTGATGATCAGCAGGGCCGTCAGCCAGTGCAGGATGATGGCGGTGGTGGTGTAGCGTTGCATCGGCGGCTTTCTTGAAAGTAGTACGCATTAGGACTAATTCGGCCTAATATACCAAAGAAAAGCAAATTGCGCTGCGTGCTGCAGATTCTACAAGAAAGATTGCCGGAAAAACCGCGGGGCGGGCAGCATTTGTGTGCTGGCCGCCCCGCGGGAGTGGATCTGCTTGATCCAGGTACAGATTGTGGCTTAGATTGCCTTGGCCAGTTGCGCTGCGATACCGATGTAGTTGCCCGGCGTCATGGTCAGCAGGACTTCCTTGGCATCCTGTGGGATGGCCAGGCCGTTGACGAATTCCTGCAGCGCTTCTTTCGAGATGCCCTTGCCGCGCGTCAGCTCTTTCAGTTGCTCGTACGGATTTTCGATGCCATAGCGGCGCATCACGGTTTGTACAGGCTCGGCCAGCACTTCCCAGGTGGCATCCAGGTCTTGCGCCAGGCGCGCGTGGTTCACTTCCAGCTTGTTCAAGCCGCGCAGGCAGCTGTCATAGGCCAGCAGGGTGTAGCCCAGGCCCACGCCGATGTTGCGCAGCACGGTCGAATCGGTCAGGTCGCGCTGCATGCGCGAGACGGGCAGTTTTTCCGACAGGTGTTTCAGGACGGCGTTGGCCAGGCCCAGGTTGCCTTCCGAATTTTCAAAGTCGATCGGGTTGACCTTGTGCGGCATGGTTGACGAGCCGATTTCGCCCGCTTTCAGCTTTTGCTTGAAGTAGCCCAGCGAGACATACGTCCAGATGTCGCGGTTCAGGTCCAGCAAGATCGTGTTGGCGCGCGCGAAGGCATCGAACAGTTCGGCCATGTAGTCGTGCGGTTCGATCTGGATGGTGTACGGGTTGAACACCAGGCCCAGGCGCTGTTCGATGACGGCCTGGGAGAATGCCGGCCAGTCGAAGCCTGGGTAGGCCGACAGGTGGGCGTTATAGTTGCCGACGGCGCCATTCATCTTGCCGAGGATTTCCACTTGCTCGATGCGTTTTACCGCGCGCTGCAAGCGGGCCACGACGTTGGCCATTTCCTTGCCCAGGGTGGTCGGGCTGGCCGTCTGGCCGTGCGTGCGCGACAGCATCGGCACGTCGGCATTGTCGTGCGCGATCTGCGTCAGCTTGGCTACCAGGCCGTTCAATGCCGGCAGCATCACGCCATCACGTGCGGCTTTCAGCATCATGCCGTGCGAAGTGTTGTTGATATCTTCCGAGGTGCAGGCGAAATGGATGAATTCCGACGCTGCTACCAGTTCCGGCACATCCGCCACTTGTTCCTTCAGCCAGTATTCGACAGCCTTGACGTCATGGTTGGTGACCGCTTCGATGGCCTTGATGCGGGCCGCGTCGGCTTCCGAGAAATCCGCCGCCATCTTGTCGAGCAGGGTGCTCGCTTCTGCCGAGAACGGCTTGATTTCAGCGAAACCGGCTTGTGACAGCGCTTGCAGCCAGGAGATTTCCACTTTCACGCGGTGGTGCATGAAACCGGCTTCGGACAGGATCGGGCGCAGCAGATCGGTCTTGCTGGCGTAGCGGCCATCGAGCGGAGACAGGGCCGACAGCGTGGAATACGGAGTAGTAGAAGTCATGAGAGCGGACGCAAGTTAAAGAAACGGTTGGCGTGTGGCGCGCGGGGAGGGCAGGGTTATTGCAATACAGCAACACTGACGGCGCCACAGTAAAGGGCGATTTTACCACCGCTGGCCGCTGGCCAGCCGCCCGTTGGCCGCCGGCACGCCGCATTTTGACCGAATCCGGCCCCGATGCGGCGTGCCTGCCACACCCTGGGGACCGCAGGGCGCGTGCTGCCAAACGCCGCTGCCGCCGATGCTATACTGCTTGCTGCTCCTTTACCTTAAAGTACCTATGAAACTGATCGGTTCCCTCGCCAGCCCGTATGTCCGCAAAGCCCGTATCGTGCTGGCGGAAAAAAAGCTCGACTATGTCTTCGAGCTGGAAAACGTGTGGGTGCCGGAAACCCGCATCGCCCAGGCCAATCCGCTGGGCAAGGTGCCCTGCCTGGTAATGGAAGATGGCAGCACGCTGATCGATTCGAAAGTCATCGTCGAATACCTCGACACGCTCACGCCCGTGTGCAAGCTGCTGCCGGCCGGCGGCAATGGCCGCGAGCGGGCCGACATCAAGAACTGGGAAGCGCTGGCCGACGGCATTCTCGACGCGGGCGTGCTGGTGCGCCTGGAGCGCACGCAGCGCCCGCCCGAGCAGCAAAGCGCGGCCTGGATCGCGCGCCAGCTCGACAAGATCACGCTGGGCCTGGCGGCGCTGGAAGCACGCCTGGGCGAGAGCGCGTATTGCGCCGGCAAGAACTACACCTTGGCCGACGTGGCCGTGGGTTGCACGCTCGGCTGGCTCAGCTTCCGCTTCCCGGAAATCGACTGGCGCGCAGACCATTCGGCGCTGGCGCGCCTGTTCGACAAACTGTCCGAGCGGCCATCGTTCAAGGACACCGTGCCGCAATAAGGCACAGACGTAAAAAAACCGGCACACATGCCGGTTTTTTTTCGATGCTGCGAAAGGATTACTCTTCCACGGCCATCTGGCTCTGCAGGTAGTTCTGGATGCCGACTTTGGCGATCAGGTCGATCTGCGTTTCGAGCCAGTCGATATGCTCTTCCGTGTCTTCCAGGATCATCAGGAACAGGTCGCGCGAGACGTAGTCGCCCGCTTTTTCGCTGATGGCGATGCCTTCCTTGACGGTGGCGTGCGCGGCGCGTTCCAGCTTCAAGTCGCATTCCAGCATTTCCGGCGTGTTCTCGCCGATCAGCAGCTTGTGCAGCGCTTGCAGGTTAGGCAGGCCGTCGAGCATCAGGATGCGGTCGATCAGCTTGTCGGCGTGTTTCATTTCGCCGATCGATTCTTCGTACTCCTTCTTGCCCAGCTTTTCCAGGCCCCAGTGCTTGTACATGCGCGCATGCAGGAAGTACTGGTTGATGGCCGACAGTTCGTTGGTGAGCTGTGCGTTGAGCATGCGGATGACTTCTTTATCGCCCTTCATGGGATGTCCTTTGTTCTGTGTTGCGTTCGATGATGAAACCGGAGGCTGCTGGCGTTCACTGCCGGGTGGCGCAGGCTGCCTGGTGGCGCGCAGGTTGCCGGTTTCGCTATGCCCGCATGATAGCGCAAAATATGGGCGCTTTTTGCTGCAAAACGGTGTTTTTCCGTCTTTTTAACGTAAATATCGTGCGAATAAAACCCATTCTCAAATGGATTGCCACAATTTTCCGTTTTTTATTTGTTAAGGAAAATGAAGGCCATTCTCATTCGCGTTCCCGGTGCTATTTTGCTGCCGCTGGCGCGCGCGTGGCCGCTCTAAAAAGGCGGGAAATGTTTGGCCGTTCTTGCTTTTGTGTCTTCTTGGCCGCTGGCGGCGATGCGATAATTAGCGGGGAACTCACTACAAAGGATAGCAAGATGATGCTGCATATACCCGGCGTACTGACGCCGGAACAGGTGACGCAGTTTCGCCAGCGCCTGGCGCAGACGGACTGGGTCGACGGGCGCGCCAGCGTCGGGGCGCAAGGGGCGCAAGTCAAGCGCAACCGCCAGTTGGCCGAGGGTTCGCCGCTGGCGCTGGAACTGGGCGAAATCGTCAGCCGCGCGCTGATGGCCAATCCGCTGTTCTTTGCCGCCGTGCTGCCGCTGCGCATCTTGCCGCCGTTTTTCAACAGCTATGCGGGCGGCGAGCACTATGGCCTGCATATCGACGGCGCCATCCGCACGCCGAAAAACGGCATGCAGTCGATGCGCGCCGACGTCTCGTCTACCGTGTTCCTGAGCGAGCCGGATGAATACGAAGGCGGCGAGCTGGTGGTGGTCGATTCCTACGGCACGCATGAGGTGAAACTGCCGGCCGGCGACGTGATCGTGTATCCCTCGAGCAGCGTGCACCAGGTGCTGCCCGTCACCAGCGGCGAGCGCATCTGCTCCTTCCTGTGGACGCAAAGCATGGTGCGCGAGGACTGGAAGCGCAGCATGCTGTTCGAACTCGATCAGAACATCCAGAGCGTGCGCGCAGAGCACGGCGATTCGCCCGCGACGGTGGGCTTGACGGGGCATTATCACAACCTGTTGCGGATGTGGGCGGAGATGTGAGGCTGGGGTCAGACCCCCGGCGACGTTGGCGCTGAGCTTGGCGTTGGCGGTGTTGAGGGTCTGACCCCATAGCGGGCAAAAAAAAGTCTGCCTGGCCCGGGGATGTAGGCTGGCAGACTGAAACAAGCAGTTGCTTGACTGGCACAGAAAACAGGGCGCAAAAAAGCAAGCAGGGCACATGGTGCGGTGCTTGCGGGCTGGCAGCGGCGCAAGGGCCGCCGGAAGGCTAGCTCAGTTGGAAGGTCAGCGGTACTAAAACGTAGACGGGAACAGGCTTGCCGTTTTCGATCATGGGCTTGAACAGCGCGCGCTGCGCCGCCTGGCGGCCCGCTTCATCGAGGTTGCCGTAGCCGGTCGATTTATGGATCAGGATTTGCTCCGGCAAGCCTTTTTCATTGATCAGGATGCGCAATACCACGGTGCCGCTTTCGCCCAGGCGGCGCGACAAATTCGGGTAGATCAGTTGCGGTGCCTTGATGTATTCGACGCTGCTGACGGTGCGCGGCGTCGACGGTGCCGGTGGTGTCGGCGACGGTGTCGATGGCGCCGTCGGCGCGGCAGTGGCAACGGGTGCCGCTTCGGCGCGCGTCGGCTGCGGCGGCGTGATCGTCGGTTCGCTCGGCGCCACGGCGATCAGCGGCAGCGGCGGGATCACGGCGCGCGGCACGGGAGCGCTCAGTTCCACGGTTTTTGGCACCGACGGTGCCGGTGGCTTGGGCGGCGCCGGCGGGGCGATGATGCTGATGGTGGTGATGGTCGGCATGGCCGCCGTGACGACGCGGCTCAGCAGGCCGCTCTGGATGGCGTAAAAGCCGGCGATATGCAGGACGACGATGGCCATCAGCGGCGCGAACTTGTTGCGCTTCTTGTCGAAGTCGGCAAATTGTTGCACGGCCTGCACCGTTACGGGCGGGGGCATCATCGTCATGGCGTTCATCGCTTTCTTTAGTTTGTCAGTACAGCTCGCATCAATACGGTTTCTTGCAACACTACCGTGGCGTTCAGGTGATCATTCAGCACTTCCCGCGCGCAGGTATGGCATTTGCCGCAGCAGGTGGCCACGCCCAGGTCGCGGCGCAATTCGGCCATGCTGGACAGGCCAAGATCGACGGCTTGCCGGATTTCACGATCAGATATGTTGTTGCAGACACATACAATCATTGATGCACCTTCTGGGTGGAGGATGAACAGACACTAGCGCTGAGAAGCATTGTTGTTAGTGTTTTAATGAGAATCATTATCATTACGTTTCATTGTCGCGCAAAGTGCAGGACAATGCAAGCGATTTTGATCAAGTGTGGGCGCTTGGCGGCCTGGCGCTGCAGCTTGATATGCGATTCGCGCGCATGACGCAGCCCTTGATGGGGGCGGCTCTCCGGGCTAAATAAAAACTATTCGCATTCATGTTTATAATGCTGGTATTGTCTCGGACGGTCGCCGTCTGGACAGATTGAATGGCCGCTTGTCGGTAATGCGCAACAGTTGCGTTTTACCTCACAAACCTGAGACCAGTGCAAGGCGCCCCGCGCCGCAGCCTGTTTCAGGTGTTCTTAATTTGAACGGAATTTGCTCATGACTCTAGTTCCACCCTTGATGACGCTCGATGCGCTGGCAGTCGGCCAGAGCGGCACGGTGTTGCATATCACGCCCCACGCGGCAGGACAGACGGAGGACGGCGTCGACCTGGCCCGCCGCTTGATGGAGCTGGGGTTCGTTCCCGGCGAACGACTCCGCATGCTCAAGCGCGGCATGCCCGGCGGCGATCCGCTGGCCATCAAGGTCGGCAATGCCACGTTCGCACTGCGCCGCTTCGAAGCGGCGCTGATCACGATTCAACCGCTGCTTCAACCGGAATAACCATGGGTGCTGTCGAAACTATCGTCGATGCGGGCGTGCACAAGCCGCCGCATCAGCCACAAATTGCCCTGCTGGGCAATCCGAACTGCGGCAAGACCGCCCTGTTCAACCGTTTGACGGGCGCGCGCCAGAAAGTGGCGAACTACGCCGGCGTGACCATCGAGCGCAAGGAAGGCCATTTCACCTCGCCCGCCGGCAAACCCGTGCGCGTGCTCGATTTGCCGGGTGCCTACAGCCTGTCTGCCACCACGCCCGATGAAGCCATCACGCGCGACGTGGTGGGGGGATTGCGCAAGGGCGACCCGCGCCCGGACGCCATCATCTGCGTGGTCGATGCGACCAATCTGCGCCTGAACTTGCGCCTGGTACTGGAAGTCAAGCGCCTGGGTCTGCCCATGCTGCTGGCGCTGAACATGACGGACGTGGCGCGCAAGCGCGGCATGCTGATCGACACGGTCAAGCTGTCGCAGGAACTGGGCATGCCCGTGGTGGAAACCGTGGCGGTGCAGCACGATGGCGAAAAAGCCTTGCTGAACGCCATCGACGCCATGCTGCCGCTGCCGGCCGTGGACGCCAAACCGCTGGCGGCCATCGATGCCGTTACCGTCGAAGAAACCCAGCGCGAAGTGCGCCGCATCCTGGCCGCCGTCAGCAATGACACCAGTGACACGGGCAACCTGACGGAAAAAATCGACGACGTGGTGCTGCACCCCGTGTTCGGCCCCATCATCCTGGCCGTGCTGATGTTCCTGATCTTTCAGGCCGTGTTTGCCTGGGCCGCCACGCCGATGGAAATGATCACCGATGGCGTGGGCCACCTGGGCGCCTTGCTGACGGCGAACATGCCAGACGGTCACCTGAAAAGCTTGCTGGTGGAAGGCATCATCGGCGGCGTTGGCAGCGTGCTGGTATTCCTGCCGCAGATCCTGATTCTGTTCTTCTTTATCCTGAGCCTGGAAGACTGCGGCTACCTGCCGCGCGCGGCCTTCTTGCTGGACCGCCTGATGGGCGGCGTGGGCCTGTCCGGCCGCGCCTTCATCCCGCTGCTGTCGAGCTTTGCCTGCGCCATTCCCGGCGTGATGGCGGCGCGCACCATCCAGAACCCACGCGACCGCCTGGTCACCATCATGATCGCGCCGCTGATGACGTGCTCGGCGCGCCTGCCCGTGTATGCGCTGATCATCGCCGCCTTTATCCCGGAACGCCAGGTGTGGGGCTATCTGAGCCTGCAAGGCCTGGTGCTGTTTGTCCTGTACTTCGCCGGTATCATCTCGGCCATGGCCGTGGCCTGGGTCATGAAGCGCGGCATGGGCGTGCGCGGCAACCAGCCGCTGATGCTGGAACTGCCGGCCTATCACTGGCCGCACTTGCGCAACCTGGCCGTGAGCCTGTGGGAGCGCGCGAAGATCTTCCTGACGCGCGTCGGTACCATCATCCTGAGCCTGATGATCATCCTGTGGTTCCTCAGCACCTTCCCCGGCGCGCCGGACAACGCGATCCATCCGCCGATCTATTACAGCCTGGCCGGCATCCTGGGCCGCGGCCTGGAAGTGATCTTCGCGCCCATCGGTTTCAACTGGCAGATCTGCATCGCGCTGGTACCGGGCATGGCGGCGCGTGAAGTGGCCGTCGGTGCCCTGGGTACCGTGTACGCGCTGTCGCAAACGGGCGACGCGCTGGCCACCACCCTGGAACCGCTGATCGCCCATTCGTGGTCGATGGCCACCGCGCTCTCCTTGCTGGCCTGGTATGTGTTCGCGCCGCAGTGCCTGTCGACCCTCTCCGTGGTGAAACGGGAAACGGGCGGCTGGCGCTATCCGCTGCTGATGGCCGGCTACATGTTTGCGCTGGCTTACGCCGCTTCGTTCATCACGTATCGCGTCGCCCTGATGCTGGGCGCTTAGGAGCACACCATGTGGCAAACCATTATCGTCGCCCTGATCGTCGCAGCCGCGCTGCTGCATTTTTCGACCAAGTACCTGCCGGCGGGCGTGCGCCGCGCCATCGTGCGTGGCCTGGTGCGCTGCGGCCTCGACGAGGCGAAGATGTCGACCTTGTTCAAGGTGGCGCCGGGTTGCGGTAGCGGTTGCGGTTCCTGCGGCTCCTGCGACAATCCGCCGCCGCCATCCGCCACGCCGCCGGCCGATGGCAGCAGCAAGCGCGTGATCCTGATGCAGGTGCAGCGCTAAGGTTGATGTACGTCTGGCCACGGGCGCGCCCGTGGGCTACACTGTGCTTTCTGCATGGCAAGGAGTGGCAATGGCGATACTGTTGATCTTCATGTTTTTGTTTGCGATCGCTTCCTGGCTGCTGGCCAGCCGGCGCGGCCGTCACGGGGGACTCTGGTTCGGCATCGGCCTGTTCCTCGGACCGTTTGCCTTGCTGGCAGTGGCGGCCCTGCCGCCCGTGCCGGCACGCTGACCCTGTATTTTAAAAACCCGCAAGCGCGGGTTTTTTTACGCCTGCGCCTGCGCGTGGCGCAGCCGGTACTGGCGCGGCGAGCAGGCCATGACGCGTTTGAAGGCGTGGCTGAAGGCGCTGTCCGAATCGTAGCCCAGCGCCTGCGCAATCGACGTCACGGTCGCGGCGCTGTCCTTCAGGCGCCGCACGGCCAGGCGCATGCGCCAGCGCAGCAGGTAATCGAGCGGCGTCACGCCCACCTTGCTCTTGAAATGCAGGGCAAAGGCGGAGCGCGACTGCCCTGCGACGGCGGCCAGCTGCAGCAAGGTCCAGCGCCGTGCCGGTTGCGCATGCATGGCTTCGATGGCGGCGCGCAGCCGGGGATCGGCCAGCGCGAACAGCCAGCCTGCCGGATGCGAAGCCTGCGCTGCCAGGTACTGGCGCAGCATTTGCAGCAGCATCATGTGGCCCAGGTGGCGCGTCATCAGCGCCGCGCCGGGTGCCGTCGCCTGCAGTTCCTGCGCCAGCCGTTGCAAGGCCCAGTGCAGCACGCTGGCCTGGTCCGTATCGCCGCGCACGTGCAGCAGCGGCGGCAGGCAGTCGAGCAGGATGGCCGCCTCGTCGCCAAAGCTGAAGCGTCCGCCGATGAGGAAAAAATCGTGCTGCGGCGCGCCGTAGCGGGCCACGCCCTGCTGCGCGTGCCGGTACACTTCCAGCGCCGGCGCGGCGGGCAAGCCGGGTGTGCTGGCCAGGGTGAACGCGCGCCCCGGCGCCAGCAGGAAACAGTCGCCAGTATGCAGTTGCAAGGGAGCGTCGATGCCCGCGACCGTCAGCCAGCAGCCGCCTTCGAGCACGGCGTTGAACTTGATGCCGTCCGGCGGCGGAAAGTCGATGGCCCAGTCGCCGCCCGCCTTCAGGCCGGCAAAGTAGGAGCTGCGTGTATCGAGCAGCGAGAGTACATCGGAGAGTAAATCCATGGTGGGGTTCAATTCTGGACGATGGCGATAGTATTACAGATTTTACGCCATTTGCAGTCCAGGGCCGCCCGCGCAAAATAGCCATGTCGCCAGCCGCCCCGCGCTGGCCACCCACATGCAGAGGCAGACATGACATACAGCGATCACAGGCAAACTCCCCTGCACTCCGGTTTTGGCGCGGCGACCACCGCCAGCGAAGCGCTGGCCGGGCGTGACCTGTCCGGCGTGCAGGCCATCGTCACGGGCGGCTATTCGGGCCTGGGACTGGAAACGGTACGCGTGCTGGCCGGCGCCGGCGCCACGGTGCTGGTACCGGCGCGCGATCCGCATCAGGCGCAAGCCGCCTTGAATGGCATGGCCGGCGTGGAGATCGCCACGCTCGACTTGCTCGATCCGCAGGCCATCGACAGCTTTGCCGCCGCCTTTCTTGCCACCGGCCGCGCTCTGCACGTGCTGGTCAACGGCGCCGGCATCATGGCCACGCCCTTGCTGCGCGATGTGCGTGGCTACGAGGCGCAGTTCGCGACCAATCACCTGGGGCATTTCCAGCTGACGGCGCGATTGTGGCCCGCCTTGCGACAGGCGCAGGGCGCGCGCGTGGTGTGCGTCTCGTCGCTGGGGCACCGGCAGGCAGGCGTCGACCTGGACGACGCCCATTTCGTGCGCCAGCCGTACGACAAATGGCGCGCGTATGCGCAGTCGAAAAGCGCTAACGCCCTGTTTGCCGTGGAGCTGGACCGGCGCGCTGCGGCGCACGGCGTGCGCGCCTTCTCGCTGCATCCGGGCGCCATCCTGACGCCGCTGGTGCGCCACCTGGACCTGGACGACATGCGCCGGGTGGGCGCGCTCGATGAACAGGGCCAGGTGAATCCGCCGCCGCAGTCGGGTTTCAAGAATGTGGCGCAGGGCGCCGCCACGGCCGTCTGGTGCGCCACCAGCGCGCAGCTCGATGGTATGGGGGGCGTATATTGCGAAGATTGCGATATCGCTACCCTGGTGGCGGACGACAGCACGGGGCCGGGCGTGCGGCGCTGGGCCAGCGACCCTGTGCAGGCACGCCAGCTATGGGTGCTGAGCGAGCAGATGACGGGCGTGCGTTTCGATTGCGACGCAGAATAGAAAATGCCGGGCAATGCCCGGCATGTGCAGGAGGCCGGCGTAGCTTTACGCCTTGCCCGCCAGCTTGTCCACGACCGGCACCAGCGCGGCCGGGCGGCAGCCGAAGGCGGCCAGGCGGCCTTGCGCTTGCGGCGCCAAGTCCAGGTCGTAGGGCAGGCGGCCCGCCACCAGCCACAGTTTATCTTGCGGCAGGGCCTCGACCAGGCGGCGCTGGCCAGCGACGAACATGGCGTTATACGTTTGCAGCACGATTTGCTGCGCGCCTTGTGTAAAGGCGATGGCGGCATCGACTTCTTCGTCCAGCGCTTCGGCCGATAGCGCATATTCGCGCACGTCCAGGCCCGCTTCGAGCAGTGCCGGCAGCATCGAGCTGCGCGCTTCCTTGTTGCGGCCCAGCGCCACTTCGTCGATTTCGCTGCGCGAACGCACTTCCACCGTCAGCAGGGTTACGGGCAGGCTGGGGTCGAGCGCGCGGTACTCGCCTTGCACGCGCAGGGCGGCCTTTTGCAGCAGCTGCGACAGGGCCATGGCGGCCGGCTGCATCAGTGCCGGTGGCGTGACCGGGCGGGCGCGCCAGTCGCGCACGGCGCGGTTGCGCTTGAGTTCAGCCACGCGCGCGACGGCTGCGTCGATGCGGGCCATGGCGATGTCACCCCGTTCCACGGCGGCGATGACGGCCTCGATGGCAGCCGTCTGCTGCGCTTCGCGGTGCGAGATGAGGACGATGTCGGCGCCCGCCTGCAAGGTGGCGATGGCGCCCTGGGCGATGCCGATGCCGTCGGCGATGGCCGCCATTTCCAGGCAATCGGTGATGACCACGCCCTTGTATTTCAACTCGCCGCGCAGCAGGTCCGTCAGCACGCCTTTGGAGAGGGTGGCCGGCACGCTGGTATCGGCCTCAAAAGCGGGAAAGACCACGTGCGCCGTCATGATGGCATCCACGCCGCCGGCGATCGCCGCGCGGAACGGCGCCAGTTCTACGGCGCGCAGGCGTTCCTTGTCGTGCGGGACCAGCGCCATGGCGTAATGCGTGTCGATGGCCGTGTCGCCGTGGCCGGGGAAGTGCTTGGCTGTCACGGCCACGCCGCTGGCGCGCTGGCCGCGCATGGCTGCCATGCCGTAGTCGATGACGGTGGCGGCATCCTCGCCATACGCGCGCACGCCGATGACGGGGTTGTTGCGGTTGTTGTTCACGTCCAGCACGGGCGCGAGCAGCATATTGATGCCCACCTGGCGCATTTCATCGCCGCTGATCTGGTTCATGCGTTCGCAATCCTCGATGGAGCCGGCCGCCTGGAAGGCCATCGCCGCGGGAATCGGCGTGACACCCTGCTCGATGCGCATCACCATGCCGCCTTCCTGGTCGATGGCGATGAGCAGCGGCGTGTCGGACACTTCCGCGTTGATTTCCTGCAGTTCGCGGCACAGGGCTGACACTTGCGCGGGCGTGTGCACGTTGCGGCGGAACAGGATCACGCCACCCACCTTCTTTTGGCGTATCAAAGTCTTGATATGCTCGTCCGCCTGCAGGGCGTCGAAGCCCACCATGAACAACTGTCCTACTTTTTCGCGCAAACCCTGCTCCATGCTGCAACTCCTCCGGTCTGTGATGATGGCATACGTATTGTGGCACCGTGGTGGCGCGTCTTGGCGATCACCGGAAAGTTGCCTGCGTTTTGTACTTATTTTGGTATTGTATTGGATTTGGATATTTGCGCAAGTGG
Organism: Janthinobacterium lyxosi; assembly: GCF_051380665.1. Classification (NCBI taxonomy): domain Bacteria; kingdom Pseudomonadati; phylum Pseudomonadota; class Betaproteobacteria; order Burkholderiales; family Oxalobacteraceae; genus Janthinobacterium; species Janthinobacterium lyxosi. The sequence goes on along the minus strand of NZ_JBNYXM010000009.1, from coordinate 182,793 downwards.
TTATTAAGTGGTATTGCCACACTTGCGCAATGCAGGGCTTAATCCAAGCGTTGGAATGATACCGCCTGGGCCTTGGGCCAGTACAGGCCGAACACGGGCGGCAGTTGCGGCAGCTGGCTCGGGTCAAGTAGCTGGCCCGCTTCCAGGAAGGGCAGCAGGGCTGAGGCCAGTTTCACCTGATTCGGCGAGATGCGCCGCACCAGGTGGTGCGGGCGCAGTTCCTGCGGATGCGCCAGGCCGGCGGCGGCGATCAGTTCGGCCAGCGCCTTCATGGTGTTCTGGTGGAAGTGCGCCACGCGGGCGATCTTGTCGGGCACCACCAGCGCGCGCTGGCGCTGCGGGTCTTGCGTGGCCACGCCCGTGGGGCAGCGGTCCGTGTGGCAGCTTTGCGACTGGATGCAGCCCAGCGCGAACATGAAGCCGCGCGCCGAATTGCACCAGTCGGCGCCCAGCGCCAGCAGGCGGGCGATGTCGAAGGCCGTGATGATCTTGCCTGAGCAGCCGATCTTGATCCTGTCGCGCAGGTTGGCGCCTACCAGGGTGTTATGCACGAGCACCAGCGCTTCCTGCAGCGGCGTGCCCACATGGTCGGTAAATTCCAGGGGCGCCGCGCCCGTCCCGCCTTCGCTGCCGTCGACGACGATGAAGTCGGGCGTGATGCCTGTTGCCAGCATGGCCTTGACGATGGCGAAAAACTCCCACGGGTGGCCGATGGCCAGCTTGAAGCCCGTCGGCTTGCCCCCCGACAGGGTGCGCAGGCGGTCGATGAAGTGCAGCATTTCCAGCGGCGTGGAAAAGGCGCTGTGCGCGGCCGGCGAGACGCAATCCTCGCCCACCATCACGCCGCGCGTGGTGGCGATTTCGATGGTCACCTTGGGGCCGGGCAGCACGCCGCCGTGGCCCGGCTTGGCGCCCTGCGACATTTTCAGCTCGATCATTTTCACCTGCTCGGAGCTGGCGTTGGCGATGAAGCGTTCCTCGGAAAACGTGCCGTCCTGGTTGCGGCAGCCGAAGTAGCCGGAGCCGATTTCCCATACCAGGTCGCCGCCGTTTTCGCGGTGATAAGGACTGATGCTGCCTTCGCCCGTGTCGTGCATGAAGCCGCCGCTGCGCGCGCCGCCGTTCAGGGCCAGGATGGCGTTGGCAGACAGGGCGCCAAAGCTCATCGCCGAGATATTGAAGACGCTGGCCGAATACGGTTTTGCGCGCGGGCAGTCCGGGTGGTTGCCGATCTCGATGCGGAAATCGTGGCCCGTGACCTTGGCGGGGGCGATGGAATGGTTGATCCATTCGTAGCCCGCCTCATACACGTCGAGCTGGGTGCCGAACGGGCGCTTGTCCGTCTGCTCCTTGGCGCGCTGGTAGACGATGCTGCGCTGGCTGCGCGAGAACGGCGTCGCCTCGCTGTCGCTTTCCAGGAAGTACTGGCGGATTTCGGGGCGGATGCTTTCGAAGAAAAAGCGGAAATGCGCGAGGATGGGGTAGTTGCGGCGCAGGGCGCGCTTGGTTTGCAGCAGGTCGCTGATGCCGACCAGGGTCAGCGCACCGGCCAGCAGGGGCAGCCAGTAATGATCGTAGTAAAACAGGGACAGGACAAAAATGGCTGCCGTCGCAATGAAGGTCAGGTAGCGAAATGGTACTAGGTGCATGGGCACTCCGGTGAAGTCAGACTGATACTGCCGAGTCTACCTTCGATTTGCGGAACGTGCTGGCGGGAAAGAACGCGGCGCCCGGTGGACGCCGCGCGGGATCAACGCTGTGCGGCGCGGATGCGTTCGACGCGTTCGGCGCTGGCCGGATGGCTCGACAGATACGGCGTGCCGTGATCGAGTTTGCCCAGGGCGACAAACACTTGCGCCAGGTGTTCCAGCGGGATGCCGTTCTGGCGCAGCATGGCAATCGCGTAGTCGTCCGCGTCGCGTTCGACATCGCGCGAATACTTCAAGTCCAGCAGCAGCGGCGGCAGGGTCGCCACCACCGTCGAGACGTCGCCGAACAGCAGCGCGGCGCCGGCGCCCACGGCCGAGGTCTGGATGATGCGCCGCGTCAGGTGGCGCTGCTGCAAATGCCCCAGCTCATGCGCCAGCACGCCCATGATGGCCTGGTCGTCCGGCAGCAGTTCCACCATTTCATCGGTCAGCACGATGTCGCCGGATGGCAGGGCAAACGCGTTCGCACCGATTTTGCTCTTGCGGAAAACGATGCGGTGCTCTGGCGTGCTGTCGCCGGGCGTGGCCAGGCGCGCGAACTGGGCGCGCAAGGCTTGCTGGCGCCCGCCATCGAGCTGGCTAGGCGCGAATACATGGCGGTCCAGCATATCGAGCACGCCCTGGCCCAGCTGCCGTTCGACCGACTGCGGCAAGGCATACGCGATGCCTTTGGCCGCCAGCGGCAGCAGGTATTGATAGCTGAGCCACAGGGCCACGATGGTGGCCACGGTGGCCAGCAGGGCGCCGCGCCAGCTTTGCTGCAGCCGCACCACCCAGCCGTCGCGGTGTCCCGTAGCGTGCAGCACGTCGTTGAAGGCCGCCTGGTCGGCGATTTCCAGGTAGGCGCCGTCGGGAAAGCTGACCTTGCGCACGGCGTGGCTGCTGCGTTCGGACACGTGCAGTTCGCCCAGCGGGCAACTGCGCTCGATGTCGCCCGCCAGCACGGCCTGCCCATCGCGCACGGACAGTGTCACGTGGTACAGGCGCGAGGTCTGGCCGTCGAAATAGCGCGCGGGCACGGGGGCCGCGCCCGGCGCGTGGTGATCGAGCGTCATGCTACAGCGACAGGTCGAAGTCCAGCAGGTCGACCATGCCTTCGCCCGTGGCCGACACTTGCTGGCCCGTGGCGGCGACAAACTCGTCCAGGCTGCCATGCACCAGCATCGAGGTCGCTTCCAGGCGGTACTTCAGCCAGCGCACATGGGCGAATGGTGTAAACAGGCCCAGGGTGACGACGATGCCCAGCAGATTGCTCAGCATGACGAAGGTGGTGCGGCCCCACGTCAGCTGCGACTGGAACTGGTGCTGCTGCAAGCGCGTATGGTTCCAGATCAGGTTCTGGATCATGGTCAGGAACAGTGGCAGCACGGTGAATGCCCACAGGTACAAGGCACCGATGGCAAACAGCAGGCTGCCAACCTTGGTCTTGTCATTTGCATTGGCCGCAAACGAGGCGAACACGCTGCCGAAGACGACGAAAATCAGGACCAGCAAACCGCCCAGCAGCAACGCGAAGAACAGCAGATAGGTTTTGTAGAAGCTGCCGACCGTGGCGTCAAAGCTGAAATGGGTGGCGCCGAAACGGCTTTGCGTGTGCTGGAAGCGCTTCAGACGCTGGTGCAGGAAAGGCGTCATCAGGCCGCCCGTGAAGGTATTCAGGATGGGCAGCCACAGGAAGTACTTGTAGGCTTCCTTGGCGCTGCCGCCAAAGCCGAAGCGGATGCCGCGGTAGCTGGTGTTGTACAGCTTGAATTGCAGGCTTTTCCAGACCAGCCAGGGCAGGATGGCGGCCATCAGCACCAGCATGATCAGGCCGATGACGGGCGAAACCTGGAAGGCGATGTTATAGCCGGCGATCAGCACCACGGCGGCGATACGGCCTTTCAGGATGGCCACGGCGTTGCCATGGTATTCGAAGCTGCCACCCGCCAGGTGGGTGCTGGAATAGAAATAGCGGTTGCGGCGCACCTTGGCCCAGGCGGAATAAATGCCCAGGGTGACGATGCTCAGCAGCAGGTTGACGATCCAGATGCGGAAGTATTCGCTGCCGGTGGCGCTGAAGGTAATGGCTTCGCGCTGGGCGCTGTTGTTGTTGACGTCGACATCCACGGGGAAAGATCCTTACTTATTGGAAACAAAACAAGATAAGGGAATACGGAATAGTTATCAATTGAAAATACTGTTTTTCGCAATTTCTTTTTGCAGATCTTCATGCGCTGCCCGATCCGGCCGTCCCGGCTATACTGGAACTCAACCATCGCCTAACGGGAAACACCATGATCGTCGTCCACCATCTGAACAATTCGCGCTCGCAGCGCGTGCTCTGGCTGCTCGAGGAACTTGGCCTCGACTACGAGGTCAAGCGTTACCAGCGCGATCCGAAAACCATGCTGGCGCCCGCCTCCTTGAAAGCCGTGCATCCCTTGGGCAAGTCGCCCGTGATGACGGATGGCGCCAACACCATCGCCGAATCGGGCGCCATCATCGATTACCTGGTCGAGCGCTACGGCAATGGCCGATTGATACCGGCGGCGGGCACGCCGGAGAAGCTGCGCTGGACCTACTGGCTGCATTTCGCGGAAGGCTCGGCCATGCCGCCGCTGCTGATGAAGCTGGTGTTCGACAAGGTCGAATCGTCGCCGATGCCGTTTTTCGTCAAGCCGATCGCGCGCGGCATCGCCAGCAAGGTCAAGAGCAGCTTCATCATGCCCAATATCAACAGCCAGCTGGCCTACATGGAAGCGGAGCTGGAGAACACCAAATGGTTTGCCGGCAATGAATTCACGGCGGCCGACATCCAGATGAGCTTTCCGCTGGAAGCGGCCGCCATGCGCGGCGGACTCGACGAGCGCCTGCCGAAGCTGACGGCGTTCCTGCAGCGCATCCACGCGCGGCCCGCCTACCAGCGGGCGCTGGAACGGGGCGGGCCGTACGATTTCGCCAAGTAAAAGTGATGATTACGGAAGATGGTATGTGAGGAAATTAATATTACTTTTTTGCATGATTTTGCTATAAAATATTTTCTTTCATGTAACTATCTAACCGTGCTGCAATGCGCTCCTGCCATGCTCAAAAGAATCACGCTTGTCTCCGCCCTGATGCTGCTGTTCACGGGATGCGCCATTAAACAGACAGTCAAGCCGGTGGAGCATTTTGCCAGCAAAGAAGTATGCATTCTGGATAATCCCGATGTACGGGTCGGGTTTATTACATCGTACAAGCGCGCGCTCGAAGGCAAGGGATATATCGCTCGTCAACTGCCTGCTACCGCATCGATCATCGAATGCCCCCTGACGTCCACCTACACGGCAAACTGGCGCTGGGATCTGGCGATGTACATGAACTATGCGAATATCAAGGTGTACAACAATGGCAAAGTGGTGGGCGAAGTTGTATACGACGCCAAACGCGCCGGCATGAATACGGCGAAGTTCATTGACGCGGATCAAAAGATTGGCGAGCTGGTCAATCAGCTTTTCCCGGGCGGCGCAGGGATCTGAAACTGCTTTCGGGGCGGCCCATGCGGTAAAATGCCCGATTCAACCAGTATCCACTTACCGCATGGCCAGACTCCTCGCTATCGACGGCTTGAATATCGTACGCCGCGTCTACGAAGCCAGTCCTGAACCCGATTCCGACCTGAAGGCGGAGATCGCGCTGCGCCATGCGCTGTCGTCGTTCCGCACTCTCATCAACGACCACGAGCCGACCCACATCCTGCCGGCCTTCGATTTTGGCGGCCCCACCTGGCGCCACGCCCTGTATGCCGGCTACCGCGAAGGGCGCCAGCCCATGCCGCAGGTGCTGCGCGACGCCTTGCCCGGCTTTTACGCCACCCTGGCCAGCTTCGGCATGCACGTCGTGAGCATTCCCGAGGTCGAAGCCGACGACGTGATCGGCACGGCCGTCATGCGCTGGCTGCACGAGGGACGCGGCGCGGCCGTCATCGCCACCACCGACAAGGATTTGCATGGCCTGATCGCCCACGGCGCGCTGGTATGGGATCACTTCAAGGGGATCTGGCACGACCGCGCCTGGGTCGAGAAAAAGTTCGGCGTGCCGCCGGAACTGCTGCCCGACCTGCTGGCGCTGATGGGCGATGTCACCGACAGCATCCCCGGCGTGTCGAAGATCGGCTTGAAGACGGGCGCGAAACTGTTGCGCGGCTACGGCAATATCGACGCCGTGATGGCCGGCGCGGGAATTTTGCCCGGTGCGCTGGGTGAAAGCCTGCGAAAAGAGCGGGAAATACTGTATCTTTCAAGAAAGCTCGTCGAACTCAAAACCGACGTCAGGCTTGGGGTCACCTGGAATATGCTGACCTGGGAAAAGTAGAGACGCTTCAGGCAGTTACTCGCAATAATCAAGCAAGGAATGTGAATCATGATGTTAAAGGCAGTTCTGATCGATAGCAGCGCCGTGGCGCGCGGCCTGCTGAACACGGTCCTGTTGGATGGCGGCTACGATGTCTGCGGCCAGACGCATACCAGCGCGCTGGGGCTGGCGCTGCTGGTCAAGCACCACCCGCACTTCGTCTGCATCGCGCGCGAACAAGTGGAAGATGGCAGCAACGTGGTGCAAACCATCCGCGCCCAGTATCCCAAGACGCTCATTTTCATGATCTCGGGCGGCATCGACGCCGCTTCGCTGCAAGCGGCTCACGCCATGGGCGTGTCGGGTTTCATCGTCAAGCCTTTCATGGCCGACACGGTGCTGAAAACCGTGCGCAACACGGTGATTGCCATGGTGCGCAAGCAACAGCAGGCGCTGGCCGCCGCTGCGCAGGGCACTACCTAGGGAATCAGGCCAGGCCCGTTGAGCTGGCGATAATCCCGCCACCGAGGCAGACATCGCCGTCATACAGCACGGCCGACTGGCCCGGCGTGACGGCCCATTGCGCCTGGTCAAACGCCAGGCTGAAGTGTTCATTTCCATCCGGCAGCAGTTGGCAAGCCACGTCGGCCTGGCGGTAGCGCGTCTTGGCGGACAGGGCGCCCGCTTGCGGTGCCGTACCGGCAACCCAGCTGGCCTGGTCGGCCGTCAGGGCGGGCGACAGCAGCCACGGATGGTCATGGCCCTGCACCACCCACAGGGTGTTGTTGACGATATCCTTGCGCGCCACATACCAGGCGTCGCTGCTGCCATCGGCATTCTGGTACGACTTTACGCCGCCGATGCCGATGCCCTTGCGCTGGCCCAAGGTATAAAAACTCAGGCCCACGTGTTCGCCCACCGTCTTGCCGTCGGCCGTCTTCATGGGACCCGGCTTGTAGGACAGGTAGCGGTTCAAAAATTCGCGGAACGGGCGCTCGCCGATAAAACAGATGCCCGTCGAATCCTTCTTCTGTGCGTTCGGCAGGGCCAGTTGCTCGGCGATCTGGCGCACTTGCGTCTTCGGGATTTCACCGAGCGGAAACAGGGTTTTCGACAACTGCGCCTGGTTCAATCGGTGCAGGAAGTAGCTTTGATCCTTGCTGGCGTCGACGGCTTTCAGCAGTTCATAACGGCCAGCATCGGTGGGCGCCTGGCGCACGCGCGCGTAGTGGCCGGTGGCGATCAGGTCGGCGCCCAGGGTCATGGCGTGGTCGAGGAAAGCCTTGAACTTGATTTCGGCGTTGCACAGCACGTCCGGGTTCGGCGTGCGGCCGGCCTGGTATTCGCGCAAAAAATCGGCGAACACGCGGTCCTTGTATTCGGAGGCGAAATTGACGGCTTCGATATCGACGCCGATGACGTCGGCCACGCTGGCCGCGTCGATCCAGTCCTGGCGCGTGGAGCAGTATTGCGAATCGTCGTCATCTTCCCAGTTTTTCATGAACAGGCCGATGACTTCATAGCCTTGTTCCTTCAGCATCCATGCCGCGACCGAGGAATCGACCCCGCCCGACATGCCGATAACGACTTTCTTCTTGCTCATCTTGCCTTCCAGTGTACTTTAGATAATGTTGCTATGCGCTGTTAAAAACGGACGCATGCGTGTGCAGCAGGGCCAGCGGCGCGCGCCGGCCAGCCAGGTATTCGTCCACGCACTGCAGCACCAGCGGGCTGCGGTGGCGTTCCTGGCATGCCGCCAGCTCGTCGCGCGTCATCCACAGGGTGCGGATGATGCCTTCGTCCAGCGGGCGGTCATGCTCGGCGCCGGCCGTGCCGCAAAAGGTGAAGCGCAAATAGGTCACGTCCTCGCCCGTGCGCAGTGACTGGTAGCGCGACATGTACATGCCGACCAGTGCCGTGGGGACGAAATCGTAGGCCGCTTCTTCCAGGGTTTCGCGGATCACCGCCTGTTCCAGCGACTCGAACGGGTCGAGATGACCGGCCGGCTGATTCAGCTTGATGCCTTCGCTGGTCTCTTCTTCAATCAGTAAAAACAGGCCGTCGCGCTCGACGATGGCGGCAACGGTGACAGAGGGTTTCCAGATTCTCGGCATGATTCCATCCTTGAAAGAGCCGACATTTTATCTTGTTCTGCGCGCGCGGTTTGAACCAGGCCTTCTGTTGCGCGGACATATTGATAAATGACAACGTTTTAGCAAATAGCGGTGGGAGGTACTTACGTCTTTCCCGGGGAGCGCACTAGCATGGGGGGCTTAGTCGGCAAGATGGCAGGAAACGCCCGCTAATATAGGCTTTCCCTGTGGTCAAAACAAGCGCGCATGCAGGCTCGACTGTGGTGAGATTGACACACATTTTCCACAATATGGTCGCCGTGCCGCATGGTGAAACGAATCGGGGGATGCTGGTGAAATTAGTGTCGCACAACTAAAAGTTGCTGGTTCACAAACGTTTAACGCGCTGCTTTCCGTGTTAGATTCTAGTCAGTTTATCAATTAGCGGAGGCATCATGAGGATAGGCATACCGGCCGAAACACGGCCTGGTGAAACGCGGGTGGCAGCCACGCCCGAGACAGTCAAGAAGCTGGCAGCCAAGCATCAAGTCGTCGTGCAGGCGGGAGCGGGCTTGCAAGCGTCGATTCCCGACGATGCGTATGCCGCCGCCGGCGCGCAGATCGGCACCGCCCAGGAAGCCTACGGTTGCGCCATCGTGCTCAAGGTGCGCGCCCCCGATGCCGGTGAACGGGCCTTGATGGCCAGCGGCACGGTGCTGATCGGCATGCTCAACCCGTTTGACGCGGACAATATCGCCGCCATGGCCACGGCCGGCCTGTCCGCCTTTGCGCTCGAAGCCGTGCCGCGTATCACGCGCGCGCAGTCGATGGACGTGCTGTCGTCGCAGGCGAATATCGCCGGCTACAAGGCGGTGCTGGTGGCGGCCAATACGTATCAGCGCTTCATGCCCATGCTGATGACGGCGGCCGGCACCGTCAAGGCAGCCCGCGTGCTGATCATGGGCGTGGGCGTGGCCGGCCTGCAGGCGATCGCCACGGCCAAGCGCCTGGGCGCCGTCATCGAGGCGTCCGACGTGCGCCCGCCCGTCAAGGAGCAGGTGGAATCCTTGGGCGCCAAGTTCCTCGACGTGCCTTTCCTGACCGATGAAGAAAAGGAAATCGCCAAGGGCTCGGGCGGCTACGCGCGCGCCATGCCGGCCGACTGGATGCGCCGCCAGGCCGAACTGGTGCATGAACGGGCGAAACTGGCCGACATTATCATCACCACCGCCCTGATTCCCGGCCGCGCCGCGCCCGTGCTGATCTCCGAAGAAACGGTGAAAGCCATGAAACCGGGCTCCGTCATCGTCGACCTGGCCGTGGAACAGGGCGGCAACTGCCCCCTGTCCGAGCTGGGCAAGACGGTCGTCAAGCACGGCGTGTACATCGTGGGCGAACCGAACCTGGCGACCCTGGTGGCGGCCGATGCCTCGGCCCTGTATGCGCGCAACGTGCTGGACTTTTTAAAGCTCATCATCGACAAGGACGATCAGTTGCTGATCGACCGCGAGGATGAAATCATCAAGGCCAGCCTGGTGTGTGCAGGCAGTGAAATCTTACGTAAATAATACGGCGCCGGAGAGAACAACATCATGGAAATCAGTCACACCATCATTAACCTGATCATCTTCGTGCTGGCCATTTATGTCGGCTACCACGTCGTCTGGACCGTCACGCCGGCGCTGCACACGCCGCTGATGGCCGTTACCAATGCCATTTCCGCCATCATCATCGTCGGTGCCATGCTGGCGGCCGGCCTGACGCAGGGCCCGCTGGCGCAGGCGGCCGGAACCCTGGCCGTGGCGCTGGCCGCCGTCAACGTGTTTGGCGGCTTCCTCGTCACGCAGCGCATGCTCGAGATGTTCCGTAAAAAAGAACCGAAGGCCAAGCAAGGAGCAAAAGAATGAGTCACGCCATGAGCTTCGTCACCATGAACCTGGTGACGATGATGTACCTGATCGCCTCGGTGTGCTTCATCCAGGCCTTGAAAGGCTTGTCGTCGCCCTCGACGGCGCGCCGTGGCAATGCCTTTGGCATGAGCGGCATGGCGATTGCCGCCGTTACCACCGTGGCGCTGATCCTGAAACTGAAGGAGCAGCAAACGGGCGGCATGGGCCTGACCCTCGTCATCATCGGCATCGTCACGGGCGGCGCCATCGGTGCTTACCTGGCAAAAACCGTGGAAATGACGAAGATGCCGGAACTGGTGGCGGCCATGCACTCGCTGATCGGCCTGGCGGCCGTGTGCATCGCCGTGGCGGCCGTGTCCGAGCCATGGGCCTTCAATATCTCCCAGCAGGGCCAGGCGTTGCCTATCGGCAACCGCTTCGAACTGTTCATCGGCACCTTTGTCGGCGCCATCACGTTCTCCGGTTCGGTGATCGCCTTCGGCAAACTGTCGGGCAAATACAAGTTCCGCCTGTTCCAGGGCGCGCCCGTCAGCTTCAAGGGCCAGCACATGCTCAACCTGGTGCTGGCGCTGGTGATGGTCGCGCTGGGCCTGGTGTTCTGCTTCGCCGACGGGGTAGAGCCGGCCTGGACGCCGTTCATCGTCATGGCTGTCATCGCCTTTGCGCTGGGCGTGCTGATCATTATCCCGATTGGCGGCGCGGACATGCCGGTGGTGGTGTCGATGCTCAACAGTTACTCGGGCTGGGCCGCGGCCGGCATCGGTTTTTCGCTGAATAACTCGATGCTGATCATCGCCGGTTCGCTCGTTGGGTCCTCGGGCGCGATCCTGTCGTACATCATGTGCAAGGCGATGAACCGCTCGTTCTTCAACGTCATTCTCGGTGGCTTCGGCGGCGCCGCGCCAGCGGCCGGCGTGGCTGGCGCGCAGGAGCAGCGCCCCGTGAAATCGGGTTCGGCCGATGATGCCGCCTTCATCATGGGCAATGCGGAAACCGTCATCATCGTGCCCGGCTACGGCCTGGCCGTGGCGCGCGCGCAGCATTCGCTCAAGGAGCTGGTGGAAAGACTCACCGAGAAGGGCGTCACCGTCAAATATGCGATCCACCCCGTGGCGGGGCGCATGCCGGGCCACATGAACGTGCTGCTGGCCGAAGCCGAAGTGCCGTACGACCAGGTCTTCGAGATGGAAGACATCAACGGTGAATTCGGCCAGACGGACGTGGTGCTGGTGCTGGGCGCGAACGACGTGGTCAATCCGGCGGCGAAAGACCCGGCATCGCCGATCGCCGGCATGCCGATTCTGGAGGCCTACAAGGCCAAGAGCATCATCGTCAACAAGCGCTCGATGGCTTCCGGCTATGCGGGCCTGGACAATGAACTGTTCTACCAGCCGAACACGATGATGGTGTTTGGCGACGCCAAGAAGGTGATCGAGGATATGCTCAAAGCTGTCGAGTAAAGTCTCTCGCTGCTGGAGGAGCGGCCCGCCTTGCGCGGGCCGTTTTTATTGGTCGGCCGCTGCCGCGACGACCTGGTTGCGCCCCTGATGCTTGGCGACATACAGGGCCTTGTCGGCATCCGACATGGCCGCGTCCAGGCTGGCGCCGGTCATCAATGGGGCCACGCCGATGCTGATGGTCACCTGCAACTGGCGGCCATCGGGCAAGGGGGTGATGGCGGCGGCCACCGCTGCGCGGATGCGTTCGGCCACCTGGTGCGCCTGCTGCAGGCTGGCGTCGGGGAACAGCAGGCCGAATTCTTCGCCGCCGAGACGCGCTGCCACGTCGGTGATGCGTCCCGTGTCGCGCAGCGCCTGCGCCACCGTGCGCAGCACGGCGTCGCCCACCGCATGGCCATAGCGGTCGTTGATCTTCTTGAAATGGTCGAGGTCGGCCACGCCCACGGTCAGGGCGGCGCCGCTGCGCGCCGCGCGCGCCATGGCTTGCTCGGCCTGGGCTTCATAGGCGCGCCGGTTTGGCAGCGACGTCAGCGCATCGTGCAGCGCCTGCTGTTCCAGTTGCGCCAGCAGACTGGCGTTTTTTGCCGCCAGTTCGCGCCGTTCGCGCACGTCGAGCAAGAAGGCGCCGAAATAGCGCATGCCGTCGACCACACCCAGGTCCAGCGCCTTCATTTCGATGGGGATCATCTGCGTGTCGCGGTGGCGGATGGCGAATTCGCGTATCTTGCCCAGCACGCTGGAGGTGCGCGAGCTGCGGATGTAATTGATCACGTGATTGTCGTGCTGCGCGCCGACGGCATCGGGCAACAGGCCGTTCAGGGTCTGGCCCAGCAATTCCCCGCTGGCATAGCCCGACAGCGCCTGCATGGCGCCATTGATATAGCGGATGCGGCACTGCTCGTCGATGATGATGACGGCGTCGAGGGCATCTTCCAGCAGGCGGGAAAAAAGTACTGCGGGAAGAGCGGCAGGCGGTGCTGCGGGCAAAGCATCTGTCATGGAACGGTCGCCGAAAGCCAGGTGACAGCCATTGTCGCATCCGCGGGCGATTTACTCCATGCCGGATATGCTCCCTGTTTCTTTTTCGCCCGTGCCTGCCTGCATCGGGCTTAGCGGCGGCCGTACATCATCAATTCCGCCAGGCTTTTGCGCGCCGGGCGGAAGGCGTCCAGCAGACCCAGCGACAGGCCCAGCAAGCCTTGCGTGGGAGCGCTACCCGTGAAAATGCGCGCCATGGTGTCGGTGACGCGCACGGTCAGCCCCCGGTCTGCCTGGCGCAGGCTGGCGTAGCGTTCCAGCGCTGCGGGGCTGCAGTCCTGCGCCAGTACGCGGGCCAGCACGGCGGCATCGCGCAAACCCAGGTTCAGGCCTTGCCCTGCCACCGGGTGCAGGGTTTGCGCCGCATTGCCGATGGCGACCGTGCGCGCCGTGCCGCCCGCCTGTGCGTTCAGGCCCAGCGGATAGGCCAGGCGCGCCGTCGTGTGGGTAAAACGTCCCAGGCGGCTGCCGAAGGCGGCGCCCAGGCGCGCCAGGAAGGCTGCGTCGTCCAGGGCCAGCAACTGTTCGGCGCGCATCGGCGGCACGCACCACACCAGCGCGTAGCCGTCGTCCTGCGGCAGCAGGGCCAGCGGGCCTTCGTCGGTGAAGCGCTCATACGCGCGATGGGCGATGGGGGTGCTGCTGCGCACATGGGCAATGATGGCGCTTTGAGCATAATCGCGGCTGACGGCACGCTCTGGCTGCTGGCCGAACAGGCCGCCCTCGGCCTGCACCAGCAGGCTGGCGCGCAAGCTCGACGCGGCGCCGGCCTGTTCGATCTGCACGCTGACGCCATCGGCGTCCTCCGCACTGCCGGTGACCAGCGCCGGGCGCAAGCTGGCCACGCCCAGGCGCTCGCACACGTCGGCCAGCGCGCTGACGACGGCGCCGTAACGCGCCACATAGCCGAGCGCCTCGACGCCATGTTCGCTGCGGTCCATCAGGCTGCGCCCGAAGTGGCCGCGGCGCGAGACGTGAATCTGATGAATTGGTGTCGCTGCCACGGGCCAGGCGCCCGCTTCCTCGAGAATCTGGCGGCTGCCGTGCGACAGGGCGATGGTGCGCGGGTCGCGCCTGGCTTGTTCTATGGATTTGGCGTCGAGCAGGGCGATGCCGGCGGCACGTGTGCCCCGCTGCACCAGCAGGGCGGCCAGCGCCATGCCGACGGGGCCGGCGCCACAGATGGCGAGATCGAAAGTGGACGGTGTATGCATGCGGCGGCGTTAATCCTGTGACATCAGTTGTTCGATTTCAGCGACGCTTTTGGGCGCCGTGCTGAAGACTTCATGGCCTTGCGGCGTGACCAGCACATCGTCTTCGATGCGGATGCCGGTATGCCAGAACTGCTCCGGCACGCCCGCGCCGGGGCGCACATAAATGCCCGGTTCCACCGTCAGCACCATGCCCGGTGCCAAAGCGCGCCATGGCTTGCCGGGTACGGCGGTGTCGCGGTAGGCGCCCACGTCGTGCACGTCCATGCCCAGCCAGTGGCTGGTGCCGTGCATGTAGAAGGGCATATACGCCTTGTCGGCGATGACGTCCTGCACGCTGCCGCTTTTTTGCCGCTCCAGCAAGTTCAAATCCAGCATGCCCTGCGCCAGCACCTGCACGGCCGCCTCGTGGATGGCGCTGTGCGGCAAGCCGGGGCGCACCATGTCCAGCGCCGCCTGCTGCGCCGCCAGCACCAGTTCATACAGCGCCCGCTGCGGGCCGCTGAAGCGGCCGTTGACGGGCCAGGTGCGTGTAATGTCGGAGGCGTAGCCATCGAGTTCGCAGCCGGCGTCGATCAGCACCAGCTGGCCGTCTTGCAGGGCGGCGTTGTTGGCGCTGTAATGCAGGATGCAGGCGTTGTCGCCACTGGCCACGATGGAGGAATACGCGGGAAACTGCGCACCGCTGCGGCGAAATTCGTACAGCAGTTCCGCTTCCAGCGCGTATTCGTGCATGCCGGGCCGCGTGGCGCGCATGGCGCGCACGTGGGCCGCGCTGGAAATGGCGGCCGCACGGCGCATCAGGTCTTGTTCTTGCGGGTCTTTCAGCAGGCGCATGGCGTCGAGCATGCCGTTGATGTCGTGCGCGCTCGCGGGGGCCGTGACGCCGCTGCGGGCCTTTTGCCGCACATTGTGCAGCCAGACCTTCACTTGCGCATCGAGGCTGCCGCCCAGCGCATAGTAAATGGCGGGGACATCGGCCAGCAGGCGCGTCATTTCCACGTCAAGTTCCTCGATGGGGAAGGCGCTGTCAAAGCCGAACGTGGCGCGCGCCGCCTCGGGGCCATGGCGGAAACCGTCCCAGATTTCGCGCTCCGTGTTCTTGGCGCGGCAAAACAGGATGGCGCGCGCGGGCGCCGTGGCGCTGGCGGCCACCAGGGCCACGGCGCTGTCGGGTTCCGTGAAACCACTGAGGTAGTAAAAATAGCTGTCGTGGCGATACGGATAATCGCAATCGCTGTTGCGCGGCACTTCGGGCGCCGTGGCGAGGATGGCCACGCTGCCCGGCAGCATCTGCGCCAGCAGCGCCGCGCGCCGTGCCGCGTAATTGGCCATCATGTTGTGCTGGCCTTGGCTGTCACGCCATTGAGCGCGTCGAGCTGCGCCGGCGTGCCTACATTCGTCCACTCGCCCGGATAGACTTCGCCGCCCACGCGGCCCTGGTCTGCGTACTGGCGCAGTAAATCGCCCAGTTTGGCGTGGCTGCCGGGCGCGATGCCGTCGAACATCTCGGGACGGTACACGCCGATATTGGCGAAAGTCCACTTGGTTTCGTCCGTATTGTTGATCGCGAACAAGGTCAGGCCGAAGTCGCCTTTTGGATGGAATTCGGGATTGGGCGCCAGGTAAGCCCAGGCGATGTCGCGCTGGTCGGCCGGATACGGCGTGCCCAGCACGTCCTTGTCGGCCAGCACGTCGAGTACCTGCCTGAAGTCGAAATACGGGCAATAGATGTCGCCGGAAATGGCGAGAAATGGTTCCTCGCCCAGCAAGTGGCGTGCCTGGGCGATGCCGCCCGCCGTTTCCAGCGGCGTGGTCTCGGGCGAATACGCGATGCGCGCGCCATACGCGCTGCCATCGCCCAGGGTTTCCTCGATCTGCTGGCCCAGGTGGGAATGGTTGATGACGATGTCCGTGATGCCGGCGCGCACCAGGTTCAGCACATGCCAGACGATCAGTGGACGGCCGCGCACTTTCAGCAGCGGTTTGGGACAGGTATCGGTAAGCGGACGCATCCGTTCACCGCGGCCTGCGGCAAAGATCATGGCTTTCATGGTGGAACTCGTTTTCTGTGCAATAAGTGAAAGGCGGGGCCATGGCCCCGCTGCGGACGGGTCAGGTGCGCTGATTAAAAGGTATAGCCGACTTGCGGCGTTTTATTTTCCAGCGCATCGAGCAGACGCACCAGCGGCTTGAGTTCTGTATAGCGGTTGGCCGTCTTGCGCACATAGTCGAGCACGGTTGACAGGTCGCCCATGTACAGATCCTTGCCATCGCGGTAATTCAGGCGCGCGAACAGGCCGAGAATTTTCAGGTGGCGCTGCAGGGCCGTGAATTCGAAATCGCGGTAGAAGGCGTCGATGTCGGGATTGACTGGCAAGCCCAGTTGCTTGGCGCGCTGCCAGTAGCGGATCACCCAGTCGAGCACCAGTTCTTCATCCCATTGAATATACGCGTCGCGCAGCAGCGAAGCGATGTCGTAGGTGACGGGACCGAAGACGGCGTCCTGGAAGTCGAGGATGCCGGGATTCGGAATCGAACCATCGTTGATGTGCATCAAATTGCGCGAATGGTAGTCACGGTGCATGAAAACTTGCTGCTGCGATAAGATATTCGCCGTGATGGCTTCGAAGACCTTGTCCAGCTGGGTTTGTTGCACATCCGTCAAGGTGGCACCCAGATGCTTGCCAATAAACCATTCCGGGAACAGATTCATTTCGCGCAGGATGAAGGCGCGGTCGAATTCGGGTAGCACGTCGGGCTGGCTGGCCAGCTGGATTTTCATCAGCGATTCGAGCGCTTCGGCGTACAGCACACTGGCGTTGTCGTGGTTCAGGGCGTCAAGATACGTGGTCGTGCCCAGGTCGGAGAGCAGCAGGAAGCCGTTGTCCAGGTCCTGCGCGATGATCTCGGGCACGGACACGCCCGCGCCTTTCAGCAAGCCGGCCACCTTGACAAAGGCGGGCACGTTTTCGCGCTCAGGCGGCGCATCCATGGCAATCAGTGTACTCCCTGGCAATGTTGTATTGCCTGGCAGCATATCGAGACGGTAGTAGCGGCGGAAGCTGGCATCGCTGGAAGCGGGGCGGGCGGAATCGGGCGCGACGAGGTTAAGCGAGGTCAACCAGGCTTTCAACAGGGGCAGGCGAGCGTCGGCCGGGGCCGGCGCGGTGGAGGAATTGGAAGAGAATGACATTAAGCGGCCTGTGGAATCGGGTTGATGATGCAGATTCCCATATAATAAGGGATTCAAATTAAAAAATCGCCTCTCAATGGTGCTTGCCCCTTCCAATTCATGAGCTGGTTTTCGGCCTCCCCCCCTTCGCAGCGCTGGGCTTTCGCCATCAGCGCGCTCGTTGCCGCCACGACGGTGCCTGTCCACGCCCAGAAAGCACCGCGTCCGGTTCATGTGGAAGATCCCGACGCGCCCACCGTCATGACGGCAAACAGCATGAACGGACGGCCCGAAAGGAAGATCAATCTCGATCAAAATGTCGTGATTGAGCGCGGGAAAACCACAAAAATGACGGCCGATACAGCTTGTTACAAACAAGTTGAAGATCAGTTCGACGCCGAGGGCCATATCAAGATGTGGCGTTTCGGCGATTACTACACGGGTGACGTCTTGAAGCTGAACATGGAAACCGGCAAGGGTTTCCTGCTCAACCCGACGTATCGCTTCGAAGTGGGCGGCGGCCGGGGCAAGGCCGAGCGCGTCGACTTCATCAACCCCGACGAAGCCACTGTCATCGACGGCACGTACAGTACCTGCGAAGGACCGAATCCGGACTGGTACCTGAAATCGAGTACCTTGAACCTCGATACGGGCCGCGACGTGGGCACCGGTAGCAAGACCATCATCTATTTCAAGGACGTGCCGATCCTGGGCACGCCGGGCATCTCGTTTTCGCTGTCGGGCGCGCGCCGCTCGGGCTGGCTGGCGCCCACGCCGGGCTTTGCCTCAAAGAACGGTTTCGAGCTGCTGATGCCGTATTACGTGAACATCGCGCCGAACCGCGACTTGACACTGTTCCCGCGCTACATACAGCGGCGCGGCATCCAGCTCGGTGCGACGGGTCGCTACATGGGCGAGACGGATGCCGGCCTGTACCAGGGCGAAACGTCGTTTGAGTTCTTGCCTAACGACAAGCAGACCAAGACCAACCGCTACATGATCAAGTCCAAGCACGAGCAGGCGCTGGCCAAGGACTGGAGTTACAGCTGGGATCTGCGCGAGGCGTCCGACAATAATTACCCGAACGATTTTTCGAAAACCGTCGCCACCGCCACCGAGCGCCAGTTGCTGCGCGAATTGCGCACCGATTACCGCACCGAGGACTGGAGTCTGACGGCGCGCGTGCAGAATTACCAGGTGCTGCAGGATCCCGATCCCACGGTGACAGTACCGCGCCCGTATGACCGCTTGCCGGCGGTGAACTTCCACGCTGGCAAATACGACGTCTGGGGCGGCTTCGACTGGACCTTCGACGCGGAAGCGACGCGCTTCGCCCACCCGACCGAGGTGCAAGGGTCGCGCCTCGTGGCCGTGCCGCAGGTGAGTTTCCCCATTGTGCGTCCTGGCTACTTCGTCACGCCCAAGCTGACGCTCAATGC
The DNA here is from genome assembly GCF_051380665.1 of Janthinobacterium lyxosi. Taxonomy (NCBI): domain Bacteria; kingdom Pseudomonadati; phylum Pseudomonadota; class Betaproteobacteria; order Burkholderiales; family Oxalobacteraceae; genus Janthinobacterium; species Janthinobacterium lyxosi. The sequence continues at coordinate 164,465 of NZ_JBNYXM010000009.1, read as the reverse complement.
CAGCGCGTATCAGCTTGATAACGACGCCAGGACCAAGGCGCAGTTTCCGGATACCTCGTTTACGCGCGCCGTGCCGACTTTCTCGGTCGACAGCGGCCTGGTGTTTGAACGCGACACGAATCTGTTTGGCGCCAAGGGCGGCACGCAAACCCTGGAGCCGCGCCTGTTCTATGTCTACACGCCGTACCGCGACCAGTCGCAGTTTCCGAAATTCGATACGGCCGCCGGCACGTTCAACCTGACACAGATCTTCACGGAAAACCGTTTTGTCGGCAGCGACCGCATCGGCGATGCCAACCAGGTCACGGCCGCCCTGGTATCGCGTTTCCTGCAGTCCGATGGCACGGAACGCATGCGCCTGACCTTCGGCCAGCGTTTCTACTTTGCCGACCAGCGCGTGCAACTCGATTCGAGCACGCCTGTCAACCAGTCGCGTTCGGATATCCTGCTGGCAGCAACGGGCCGCGTGTCCGAGACTTGGACCGTCGACAGCCTGGTGCAGTACAATCCCAGCGACCGCCAGCTGATGAACTACAACTACACCTTGCAATATCAGCCCGGTGCCAAGAAAGTATTGAATTTTGGCAATCGTTTCCAGCGTGGAGATGCTGGTTGGCGCAATGTTGAAGTGTCGACCCAATGGCCGTTGACGGACCGCCTGTATGGCGTGGGACGCATCAGTTACTCCGTGAAGGATCGCAGCATGCTGGAAAGCCTGGTCGGCCTGGAATACAAAGGCGACTGCTGGGTGTTCCGCATGGGGGCGCAGCGTTTCGTGACGACGAACAAGACTGTCTCGACACCGATTTTCTTCCAGCTGGAATTGACTGGGCTGTCGAATGGCCTGGGGCTGGGCGCGAATGGGCTGGAAACATTTACCAAAACCATCCCTGGCTACCAGGCACTGAGCCAGCCACTCCGTTAAGATAGGCACCGTTGCCGCCGCCGGTGTTCCCGGCGCTGGCACAACCGGTTTTTTTATTCACCTGAACTCATGAGCGCTCTACACATTATGCGTAATGCCAGTATGCACCAACTCAAAATTGCAACGGTTTTGTTGTGCGCCATTTCCGGCGCCACGACCAGTAGTGTCTGGGCGCAACAGGCTGCGCCAGCGCCTGCGGCCAAGCCCGCTGCCGCTGCACCCGCACCGGTCAAGGGCTTCACGCCGCCGGCCTCGAGCAGTGGCCAGACCATCGACTCCATCGCCGTCGTCGTCAATGACGATGTGATTACGCGCAATGAAGTGGCGGCCCGCATCAAGAGCGTGGAGCAGCGCATGAAGGCGCAGAACGTGCCTTTGCCCGATCCTGCCGACCTGCGTCGTCAATTGCTGGAGCGCATGATTGTTGAACGCGCACAGATGCAGCTGGCCAAGGAAATGGGCGTGCGCGTGGATGACCTGACCCTGGACCGCGCGATTGGCCGTATTGCTGAACAGCAAAAAATGACGGTGCAAGAGCTGCGCAACCAGATGGAAAAAGAAGGCACGCCGTTTGCGACCTTCCGCGAAGAAATCCGCGATGAAATCATCATGCAGCGCCTGCGCGAGCATGAAGTCGACGCCAAGATCCAGATTTCCGATTCCGAAGTGGATAACTTCCTGGAAGCGGAAAAAGCGGCGGCCAGCGAGCAAGTCGAGCTGAACCTGGCGCAGATTCTCGTGCGCATTCCGGAAAACTCCAGCCCTGAACAGATCGCCGCACGCCGCGCGCGCGCCGAAGAAGTCAGCCGCCAGCTGCGCACGGGCGCTGATTTCGCCAAGATGGCTGCCACCTATTCCGACGCCAGCGATGCACTGAGCGGCGGCGATATCGGCTGGCGCCATAGCGACCGTTTGCCGCCCCTGTTCACGGAACAGTTGGTGAAATTGAAGCCGGGCCAGATCACGCCCATCATCAAGAGCAACACCGGTTTCCACATCCTGAAGCTGGTGGACCGCCGCAGCGCGGCCGAAGCGCAAGCCGTCGCTGCTGTGCAGCAAACGCATGCCCGCCATATCTTGCTGAAAATTACGCCGACCTTGTCGGCGGCCGAAGCCAAGCGCAAATTGTCGGAATTAAAAGAGCGTCTCGATAACAAGGCCGCCAAGTTCGAAGACCTGGCCCGTTTGTTCTCGAACGACGGTTCGGCGGCCAAGGGCGGCGACCTGGGCTGGCTGTATCCGGGCGACACCGTACCGGAATTTGAAACGGCGATGAATGCGCTGAAACCGGGCGAAGTGAGCGAGCCGATCGAATCGAGCTTTGGCTTCCACCTGATCGAAGTGCTGGAACGCAAGAGCGACGACGTCTCGAAAGAGAAGCAGCGCAGCGCCGCGCGCAACGCCTTGCGCGAACGCAAGCTGGAAGAAGCGACGGAAAACTGGGCGCGCGAAGTACGCGACCGTGCCTACGTCGAATTCCGCGCGGACGACCAGTAATGCTGCCGACTATTTGTGCATGAGTAACTTGCCTGTATCACGCCGCCCGGCCATCGCCATTACCTGTGGCGAACCGGCCGGTGTCGGCCCGGAAATTTCGATCCGCGCCGCCTGGGCCATGCGGCATGAAGTCAACTGCATCCTGCTGGGCGACGCCGCCTTCCTGGCGCTGACGGCCAGCCTGATCGACCCGGACATCCGCCTGGCGGCGCTATCGCTGCAAGCCGTGCGCAACAGCGGCCTGCCCCAGTTCGGCCCCGGCCGCCTGGCCGTGATCGATATTCCGACTGTCAATAATGTCATTCCTGGCGTACTCGACAAGGAAAACGGGCGCTCCGTGCTCGCTACCCTGGACGCGGCCGTGGAAGGTGTCCAGGCCGGCTGGTTTGGCGCCATGGTCACGGCGCCCTTGCAAAAGAGCACGATCAACGACGCCGGCGTGGCCTTTTCCGGCCATACGGAATACCTGGCAGAAAAAACCAATACACCGCAGGTGGTGATGATGCTGGCCGGCGAACCCGGCCAAGGCGAACCGACCCTGCGCGTGGCGCTGGCCACCACGCACTTGCCATTGAAGGACGTGTCCGCTGCCATCAGCATGGACAGTCTGGCCGTCACCCTGGATATTCTCCAGCTTGATTTGCAACAGAAATTCGGCATCGCCGCGCCGCGCATCCTGGTGACCGGCCTGAACCCGCATGCGGGCGAGGGCGGCTACCTGGGGCGCGAGGAAATCGATGTCATCACCCCGGCGATCGCCGCGGCGCAAGCGCGCGGCATCGATGCGCGCGGGCCGTACCCGGCCGACACCTTGTTCCAGCACAAGTATCTGGCCGACGCCGATTGCGTGCTGGCCATGTACCACGACCAGGGATTGCCCGTGCTGAAGTATGCCACCTTCGGGCGCGGCATCAATATCACCTTGGGCTTGCCGCTGATACGCACCTCGGTCGACCACGGCACGGCGCTGGACCTGGCCGCGCAAGGGCTGGGGCTGGCCGATTGCCACAGCATGGAGCAGGCCCTGCAAACGGCGCTCGACATGCTGCGCGCCAGCAGCCGCGCCTGATACCCACCGGTTTTACCCCGCTACACCGCCTCTAGAATAGAAAACAGAATATGAAACACGTTGCCCGCAAACGCTTTGGCCAGAACTTCCTGCATGACCGCTTCGTCCTGGACGACATCACGGCCGCCATCGCGCCGCAGGCGGACGATGCCATGGTCGAGATCGGCCCCGGCCTGGGCGCCATGACGGAGCAGTTGCTGCGCCACCTGAAGCAGATGCATGTGGTTGAACTGGACCGCGACCTGATCGTGCGCCTGGAAAAGACTTTCAATCCTGCCAAATTGACAATCCACTCGGGCGACGCGCTGAAGTTTGATTTTGCGCAAATTCCCGTGCCGGCCGGCCAGAAGTTGCGCATCGTGGGCAACTTGCCGTACAACATTTCGAGCCCCCTGCTGTTCCACCTGGCGGACTTCGCGCCACTGGTGAAAGACCAGCATTTCATGCTGCAAAAGGAAGTCGTCGAACGCATGGTGGCCGAGCCGGGCAGCAAAGCGTATGGCCGCCTGTCCGTGATGCTGCAATGGCGCTATACCATGTCGCTGCTGTTCATCGTGCCGCCGACGGCGTTTGATCCGCCGCCGAAAGTGGAATCGGCCATCGTGCGCATGATCCCCGTGGCCGAGCGCCTGGCCTGCGACCAGGCTACCCTGGAAGCGGTGGTCATGAAGGCCTTCTCGCAGCGCCGCAAGGTGATTCGCAACTGCCTGGCCGGCATGTTTACCGAAGAGCAGATCAAGGCGGCCGGCATCGACCCGACCAAGCGGCCGGAAACCGTGGGCCTGGAGCAGTATGTTGCCTTGTCGAACTTGTTGAAGGCCCCGGCTTAACTTAAAACCATTGGTCGACCTGCTGCAGATCCTGTCTCAGGGCTGAAAAGCAGTCGTCCACATGGTGGTTGCGGCTGATTTCATTGCGCCGCATCAAGGCGATCTTGCGCTTGCAGGTGGGCTGGCGCAGCGGTGCCACGTGCAGATCCTCGTCGTTGAGGAAAGTCGTGTACAGGCTGGGCATGATGCCCACTGCGATGCCGGCGCGCACCACGCCATACAGTGACTCGCTGTGTATCATCTGGTACAGGCTCGACGGGCTCAAGCCATGCTGGCGCAGCGCGCTCGAGGCGAACTCCCAGATGCTGCCCTTGGTAAACACGACGATTTCCTGCCCCGCCAGTTGCTCCCAGCGCACTTCTTTCAGCGGCGCCAGCGCATGGCGTCCGGCCGTCACCAGCACCAGCTCGTCTTCGAACAGGCCCACGCTTTCCAGCGACACGGAACCTGGCACTTCGATGCCCACGCAAAAGTCCAGCTGGCCTGAATGCAGGGCGTGCAGCAAGCCATCGTTGGGCATGTCGGACAGGACGATTTCCACTTCATCGCCATGTTGCTCGCTGTAGCGCGCCACCACGACGGCCGTCATCGCCATGGCCGACGGGATCGCGCCGATGCGGATGCGGTGCCGGCCGCTGCCGATGGCGCGCTGGATATCGGCAAAGGTATTGCTTGCCGTATTCAATAAATGCGTGGCGTAATCGAGCGCCAGCTTGCCTTCGCGCGTCAATTCCAGCTGGTGGGTTGTGCGGTTAAACAACTTTTTCCCCAGCTGATTTTCCAGCAGCTTGATCGACGCGCTGAGCGCCGGCTGGGTCACGCACAATTCCTGTGCAGCCTTGCTGAAGCTGTTTACCCGGGCTAAGGTGGAAAACGCTTGTAAATGTCGTAAGGAAATCTTCTTGCTCAGTTCATGCATGGACGTTGCTTATTAGAAAAAGTAATGGATTTATAAAAATAAACAAATTTTCTTATCCCGCAATTTACCATATTCTGGACTGGTCTTTACTTGCCTTGAAAGCAATAATATTCAGGAGAAGAGCCTGGAATGCGGCGTCGCCAGTCGCGGCTGCGCGCCATGCAAGGGACGCATCAATAAAATAATTCCAAAAAAACTCAGGGTTTATTCTTTTTAGGGTGGCGGCGATGAACAAATGGATGACGGGAACGATGGTAGTGGGTGGCTTGCTGGCGGCGCAGGGCGCCGCGCAGGCGCAAAGCAGCGTGCAAGTGTATGGCTTGCTGTCGGCCGGTATCGGCTATGTGTCAGATGAAGGTAACGGCAGCCGCACGCATGCGCTGAGCGGCACGAATCAGAATCCCCGCATCGGTTTCCGCGGCCAGGAAGACTTGGGCGACGGCACCAAGGCCATCTTCGTGCTGGAAAACGGTTTTAACGTCATGACGGGCACGGCCGCGCAAAGCGGCCGCCTGTTCGGCCGCCAGTCGTACGTGGGTTTGTCCAGCAATGACAAGGGCACCCTGACCCTGGGCCGCCAGTATGAAGCCGTGAAGGACCTGCTGGGTCCGGTGGTCATCGCCAGTAACGGCGTGCATATCGGCGATAATGACAATGGCTACAACAACTTGCGCGTGCAAAATGCCGTCAAGTACGTCAGCCCGAACATCAGCAATCTGTCATTCACGGGCTTGTACGGTTTCAGCGAGAATCCGCAAGACTCCAACCGCAACCGCGTCTACAGCATGGGTGCCGGCTACAAAGTCGATGCCTTCAGCTGGGCCGTCGCCTATACCAAGATGGACCACCCGAACAGCCCGGACGCGCCGAATGGCGCCATCGGCAACGACTACAACAGTTCCTTGTTGATCTTCAACAAAAGCGCCGTCAAGGGCGCTGGCGTGAACAGCCAGGCCATTGCCGGCACGGGAGGCTTTTATAATGTGGGCAGGACCAAGTTTGGTGCGCTGTACACCAACGTGCGCTACCACTATCTGGATCAAAGCAGTCTGACCTTGCAAAACGTGGATCTGAACGTGAACCACAAGCTGACGGAAGCGCTGAACCTGGGCGCGTCGTATTTCTTTACTATCGGAAAATATGACGTGATCAACAAGACGCCGAAATGGCATCAGGTCAACTTCCAGGCCGATTACTTCCTGTCCAAGCGCACCGATGTCGCCATCACCTGGAGCTACCAGAAAGCGGCCGGCGATGCGACGTTCGCCCGCGTGTTCGGCTTTGGCGCCTCGGGCGGCAAGACGCAAAGCGTGCTGATCGTCGGCATGCGACATTATTTCTGAGTCTGATTCATCTTTACAGGCGCTGTCCTGCAGCGCCGCCCCCTGAAAGGAAGCATCTTGAAAAAGCACCTCATGTTGGCGTTGAGCCTAGGCTTGCTGGCCAACGCCGCCCACGCGGAAAAACGCGAGCTGGTCATTTCGGCCTATCCGATTGCCCAGCCCTTGTTCATGAAGTATGTGTACGAGCCGTTCAAGGCCAAATGCGCTTGCGATATCAAGGTGGAAACGGGGAATAACGCGGACCGCATCGCCAAGCTGGTGGTGCACAGCAAGAACCCGGTGATCGACTTGGTGCTGCTGTCCGATTCCGGCATGCTGGAAGCGGCGCAAAAGGGCGTGATCCAGCCCATGGATTACTCCAGGCTGAGCAATTACAAGGCCCTGTACGACGTGGCGAAAAACCCCATCGGCGGCAACTACGCCGTCGGCTACACCCTGTATTCGGTGGGCCTGGTGTACCGCAGCGACAAGATTGCCCCGCTGACGTCCTGGAAGGACCTGTGGCGCCCCGAACTGAAAGGCCGCGTGGCCTTCCCCGACGTGAGTACCACGCAGGGCCCGCTGATGTTGCGCATGGCCGATGCGGCCTGGGGCGGCAAGACGGACGACTATGCCACCGGCTTTGCCAAGATCGTCGGCATGAAGGGCAACGTCGTCACGTTCTCGAAAAACAGCGCGCAGCTGGCTGCCCTGTTCGCGCAAGATGAAATCTGGGCCGCGCCCGTGGCGCGTTTTACGTGGTCGCAAATGCTCAAGACGGGCCTGCCACTGAAGTGGAGCATCCCGGCCGAAGGCCAGGCGGCCGGCATGAACGTGATGGGCATCGTTGCCGGTTCGAAGAATGCGGACCTGGCGTACCAGCTGATGGATTTCTGGCTGTCCAAGGAAGTGCAGACGCAACTGGCGACCAACCTGGTCGACTCGCCCGTCAACAAGGATGTGCGCCTGTCGGTGGCAGCCGCGCAATTCAATACCTATGGCGCGGACCAGATCAGTTCGCTCAAGTTCGTCAAGCCGGAAACCATCCTCAAGCAGCGCAGTAACTGGATGACGCAGTGGAACAAGGCCATGAGCAAATAGTGGTGACGAGGAGAAAACACCATGTTTGCTGATCCAAAAAAGCGCCTGGGACTGCTGCTGGTCCTGCCGGCGCTGATCTTTATCGTCGTCTGCTTCCTGCTGCCCGTGCTGGCCTTGCTGGTCGACGCCTTCCGCGTCGGCGACGGCATGCAGTGGGGCGTCGACCGTTTCATTGAATTCTTCTCGCAGGAATTCAACCGCACCATCTTTTGGCGCACCCTGCGCATCGCCGCACTGGTGACTCTGGCGGCCATCATTCTCGGCTACCCGGCCGCGCAAGCCGTGGCGCGCGTGTCGCCAAAGTGGCGCGGGCTGGTGGTGGGCATGATGATCTTGCCGCTGATGGTCTCGCCGATTGCGCGTACCTACGCCTGGATCGTGTTGCTGGGCCGCAATGGTGCCCTCAACGCGGCGCTGGTCAACATGGGTTTCACGGACGAGCCGCTGCGCCTGCTGTTCAGCGAGTTCGCCGTGTTTGTCGGCCTGCTGCAATTGCTGCTGCCGCTGATGCTGATGTCGCTGGCGGGCGCGCTGGAAAACCTGCCGCGCGACGTGGAACCGGCCGCCGCCACCCTGGGCGCCAATCCATGGCAAGTGTTTTGCAAGGTCACCCTGCCGCTGACGCAGGAAGGCCTGGTGGTCGGCGGCACGCTGGTGTTTACGGGTTGCGTGACGGCCTATGTGACGCCGGCCCTCTTGGGTGGCACCAAGGTGCTGATGCTGGAAACCCTGCTGTACCAGAAGGTCAGCGTGGAGAGCGATTTTGGCGCGGCCAATGTCATCGCCGTCATCCTCGTCTGCATGACCCTGCTGGTCAACGCCGGCCTTAAACGTATTTCCTCGAGCCGGAGCTCCGTATGAAAGAAAGCCTGTTTTCACGTGCCGTTTTATGGCTGGTATTCCTGTTCCTGCTGGGGCCTTTCGCCATCGTCGTGCTGGCCGGTTTTAGCGGCGGCGAAACCCTGGCGTTCCCGCCCGAGTCGTACTCGCTGCGCTGGATCCTCGAAGTATGGGCGGCACCCGAGTTCCGCCGCGCCTTCCAGACCAGCCTGGAGATCGGCCTGATCGCCACCGTCATCGCGCTGTTGCTGGGCATTCCCGTCGCGTACGCGTTTTCGCGCATGCCGCCGCCCGGCATCGGCGTTATCCGCCAGATCCTGACGTCGCCGCTGATCATTCCCGCCATCCTGGTCGGCCTGGGCTTGCTGCACCACCTGGTCCTGACCATCAACGCGCCCGTGTACGTGGGCCTGTTGATCGGCCATATCGCGCTGCTGATCCCGTACTCGGTGCGCGTGGTGTACGCCAGCCTGGTGAATTTGCGCGTGGATATCGAGGATGCCGCCATCACGCTGGGCGCGTCGCGCCTGCGCGCATTCTTCATGATCGTGCTGCCGAATATCCGCAACGCCGTGATCGCCGCCTTCTTCCTCGCCTTCGTCACCTCGTTCAACCAGGTGCCCGTGTCGCTGTTCCTGACGGGACCGGGCATCAGCACCTTGCCCATCGAGATGCTGGGGCATATGGAAAACAGTTTCGATCCGTCGATCGCTGCCCTGTCGACCTTGCTGGTCTTGTTCACCATGGCCTTCGTGATGGTGACCGAGAAGGTGCTGGGCATTTCTAAATACATGTAAGAGGCAACATACGATGAGTTATCTGGAATTGCACAAGCTGAACCTCGGCTACGCCAAGAATACGACGTCCGTGAAAGACCTGGACTTGCACGTCGAGCAGGGCGAACTGATTTCCCTGCTGGGCCCCAGCGGCTGCGGCAAGACCACCACCATGCGCGCGATCGCCGGCCTGATGCCGCTGCAGTCGGGCCGCATCGTGCTCGACGGCCGCGAAATCGGCAAGCTGGCGCCGAACAAGCGCAATATCGGCATGGTGTTCCAGTCGTATGCGCTGTTCCCGCACCTGAACGTGTACGACAACATCGCCTTCGGCCTGCGCCTGCGCAAGGTCGCGCCGGCCCTGTTGAAAACCAAGGTGGAAGCCGTGATCGCGGCCGTGGGACTGACGGGGTTCGAGACGCGCTTGCCGGCCCAGATGTCGGGTGGCCAGCAGCAACGCGTGGCGCTGGCGCGCGCCATCGTCGTCGAACCGGCCCTGCTGCTGCTGGACGAACCGCTGTCGAACCTGGATGCCAAGCTGCGCGTGCAGATGCGCGCCGAGCTGCGCCGCATCCAGCGCGAACTGGGCATCACCATGCTGTACGTGACGCATGACCAGGAAGAAGCGCTGGCTTTGTCCGACCGTATCGTCGTCATGAACGGCGGCCGCATCGAGCAATTGGCCGCGCCGGAAGCCGTCTTCAATACGCCGTCGACGCGTTTTGTCGCCAACTTCATGGGCTTCGAGAACCTGTTCGATTACCGCGAAGGCGCGCTGCACCACGCGGGCGCCAGCCTGCCGTACACGTCCCCCGTCGCTGCCGGCACCACGCTGCTGGGCTGGCGTCCGGACAAGGTGCGCGTCTGCGCGCCGGACGACGCAGCTGGCCAATACCCGGGCAGCGTGCTGGCACGGGGCTTCCTGGGCGACACCGTCGAATACCTGCTGCAAACGCCGCTGGGCCAGGTCAAGGGCATTTGCGCGGCCGGTGGCGCCGCCTGGCGCGAAGGCTCGGCCGTGTCCTTCGTGCTGCCATCCGACAGCGCCCTGTGTTTGGCTGCTTGATGTTTTAACGTGAGAGCATCATGGACAAAACCTTGAAAAAAATCTGGCTCGATACCGATCCCGGTTTCGACGACTGGCTGACGATGTTGCTGCTGGATAGCAATCCCGACATCGAGTGGCTGGGCGTGAGCGTGGTGGCGGGCAATGCGCCTGTCGATATCACCTACGACAACGCCTTGCGCATCAAGGCCCATGATGGCTTGACGGTGCCCATTTATCGGGGTTGCGAAGAACCGCTGGCCGGCGTCATCGAGACGGCGCAACGCATCCTCGGCGACAGCGGCATGCCGACGACAGGCGAAATTTTGCCGCCTGGCGCCGCCAGCGACGCGGCAGGCCATGCCGTCGACGCGCTGATCGCCGCCGTGCGCGCCCACGCTGGCCAGATCACCATCATGGCCATCGCGCCGATGACCAACCTGGCGACCGCACTGACCCGTGCCCCCGATATCGCCGGCAAGATCGTCGAAATCATCCTGATGGGCGGCTCGACCGACCAGGGCAACCACACGGCGGCGGCCGAATTCAATATCTACGCCGACCCGGAAGCGGCCGCCCAGGTCTTCAAGTCCGGCATTGCGCTGCGCATGTTCGGTTTGAACCTGTGCCGCCAATTGCTGGTGACGAATGCGGAAGTGGAACGCCTGCGCGCCATCGGCACGCCGCGCGCGCAGCGTCTGGCCGGCTACCTGGAAGCGTATGTGCGCATCCGCAGCAGCGACGGTTCCGTGCCCATGCCCATGTACGACCCGGTGGTGGCCCTGTACCTGGAAGCGCCGCAGCTGTTCCAGTTCCAGCCGGCCCACGTGGCCATCGAATTGACGGGCGAACTGACGCGTGGCATGACGGTGTGCGAATTCCGCGTACCGCGCCGCGCCGCCATCAACACGCAGGTGGCGATGCTGGCCGATGGCCCGGCCGCCATCGAGCGCCTGATGCGCCGCCTGGCCGCCATTCTGGTCTGACCCACTTCACTACGAAACGAGCTTCATGTCTAATTCCCCCCTGAGCATCGAACAGTTTTTACGCTCCATGCCGAAAGTGGAGCTGCATTGCCACCTGTTTGGCACGGTGCGCCAGGCAACTTTCCGTGCGCTGGCGGCCAAGACGGGCAATGTCGTCACTCCCGAGGAAATCGACGCGTTCTATACGCGCGGCGACAAGCCCGTCGGCGTGCTGCGCGTGCTGCGCGCGCTCGATGCGCACCTGATCGTCTCGCCGACTGACCTGTACTGCCTCGCCTACGAATACCTGGAAGACGTGCATGGCCACGGCGTGCGCTATGCGGAGTTCTTCTGGAACCCGACCGGCACCGTGCGCGTCTCGGGCATCCGCTATGACGCGGCGCAAGACGCCATCGTGGCCGCCATCCGCGACGCGCAGCGCGACTTTGGCGTGATCGGCCGCCTGATCCCCAGCATCGACCGCGAAGCCGCTCCCGCGGAAGCCGTGCAGATGGTGGAATGGATGAAGGCGCACCGCGCGCCGGAAGTGATCGGCATCGGCATCGACTACCGCGAAAACGACCGTCCGCCGGAACTCTTCATCGAAGCCTACCGCGCCGCCCGTGAGGCAGGTTTCAAGTGCACGGCGCACGCGGGTGAATTCGGCATGCCGTGGATGAACGTGGCGACGGCGATTGACGAATTGCAGGTGGACCGCGTCGACCATGGCTACACGATCGTCGATAATCCTCAACTGGCGCAGCGCTGCGTGGAGCGGGGACTGGTGTTTACCGTGGTGCCGACCAATTCGTATTATCTGCGCACCCTGGCGCCCGAACGCTGGGCCCTCGATCACCCGATCCGCGCCATGGCCAAGCTGGGCTTGAAACTGCATCCGAACACGGACGACCCGACCCTGCACCACGTGACGCCGACAGGCGCCTGGATGATGATGCGCGAATTCGGTTTCGGCCTGGACGACATGCGCGGCTTCATGTTGAATGGCCTCGATGCGGCCTGGATAGCCGAGTCCACGCGGCGCGATTGGCGCGTGGAGTTTACGCGCGAGTTCGATGCGCTGCGTGCCAGGATCGCCGACGCGTCCTAAGCCGAGACGGGCGGCGGCAGTAGCAGAGAAGGAAACGCCCGCTGCGGACACGCCTGCCGCTCGCACACCTTGCAACCCGTGCCGATGGGCGTGGCGCTGCTGGGATCATGCAAATCGAGTCCCTTTGAGTAAATCAGCCGGTGCGCCTGCGAGATGTCGCAGCCCAGCGCCACGGCAAAGGTCTTGCCGGGCGCCCGGAAGCCGGGCGAGGCCGTGCTGACCTGGCGCGCGATCCACAGATAGGTGCAGCCGTCTGGCATGCTGGCCACTTGCGTCAGCACCTGGCCCGGATGGCTGAAGGCGTCGTACACGATCCACAGGGGGCAGGTGCCGCCCACCCTTGAAAAGTGAAAGTCCGTGGCCGACTGGCGCTTTGAGACATTGCCCGCGCGGTCGACGCGTACAAAGAAAAATGGCAATCCCGCAGCCTCGGGGCGCTGCATGGTGCTCAGGCGGTGGCACACGGCTTCGAAACCCACGCCGAACTGGTGCGCCAGGCGCTCGATATCGTAGGCGCGCGTTTCCGCCGCCTGCAGGAAGCGTTGATACGGCATCAACAGGGCGCCCGCGAAATAATTGGAAAACGCCAGGCGCGCGCTCGTTTGCGCGGCCGCGCCGGAGAGTCCCGCCGCCAGCACCAGGGCGTCGATCAGGTCGCTGTGCTCGAGCAGGCTGATTTGCGCCGCCATCTGGAAGGCGCGCTGACCGCCCGTCAGGGTGTCGGGCAGCCACAGGATGTGTTGCTGGGCGTCAAAGCGGTGCTTGCGCACCATGCCCGCGTCGCCATCGGACAGTTGCACCTGGATGCCGTGGCGCGCCAGCAAGCGGCTTTGCAGCGCGTCGAGCGTACGCAGGGCGGGATCGAATTCACCGGCCACGAGCTCTGCGGCCCGGTCCAGTTCATCGATATAGTTTTGCCGCCGGTTCAGGTATTCGCGCACTTCCTCGTCCGTGGAGGGCGCGGCCGAGCTGGCGCCGCGGCTGCCGTCATCGAGGCGCGCGGCCAGGGTATCGGCCCGCTCCGCCATCACCCGGTAACGCCGCTGCAGCAGCAGGATGGAGCGCGCCAGTTCCGGCATGTTTTCCACCAGCATCTTGAGCTCGGCCATCGAGGTGGGCGGCGCGTCGGGCAATTCGCCGAACACGTCGCGCACGTCGGCCACCAGGCTGGCGCTGTCGTGTTCGGAGAAAATTTGGGGATCCACTCCCAGCACTGTGCCGATGCGCAACAGAATCGGCACCGTCAGCGGACGCTGGTTGCGCTCCATCTGGTTCAGGTAGCTGGGCGAGATGCCCAGGGCCTTGGCCAGCGCCACCTGCGTCATGCGCCGTTCCTCGCGCAGGCGCTGCAGGCGCACGCCCATGAAAACCTTCGCCATCGCGTTTCCTCTTCCCCAGTTTGTGGAATCTGCAAATTTACAATATTTGCAGATTAACAGATTCAGCTTTGCATTATCTCGCATTTTCACGCCTTGTTTGCGGCGGAGATTGTGCGAATAATGCAAACAGACCACTACCCACACCAGGAGACACCGAGTGACCACGCAAAACGCTGCTACTATTAATGTTCCGACTGTTCCACTGCTGATCAATGGCGAGTGGGTTGAATCCCAAACCACCGTCTGGCGCGATGTCGTCAACCCTGCCACGCAGGAAGTATTGGCGCGTGTGCCGTTCGCCACGCCGGACGAAGTCAATGCCGCCATCGCCTCCGCCCAGCGCGCCTTCAAGACCTGGCGCAAGACGCCCATCGGCGCGCGCGCACGCATTTTCCTGAAATTGCAGCAGCTGATCCGCGAAAATATGGCCGATCTGGCCGCCACGCTCACCATGGAACAGGGCAAGACCCTGCTCGACGCGGAAGGCGACGTCTTCCGCGGCCTGGAAGTGGTGGAGCACGCCGCCAACATCGGCACCCTGCAGATGGGCGAATATGCGCAAAATGTGGCCGGCGGCGTCGATACCTACAGCGTGATGCAGCCGTTGGGCGTGTGCGCCGGCATTACTCCATTCAACTTCCCCGCCATGATCCCCCTGTGGATGTTCCCGATGGCAATTGCCTGCGGCAATACCTTCGTGCTGAAACCATCGGAGCAAGATCCGCTCGTGACGGAGAAGCTCGTGCGCCTGGCCTTGCAGGCAGGCATTCCTGCTGGCGTGCTGAACGTCATTCACGGCGGCGAAGACGTGGTCAATGCCCTGTGCGACCACCCGGACATCAAGGCCATCTCGTTTGTCGGTTCCAGCAAGGTGGGCACGCATGTGTATCAACGTGCCAGCCTGAACGGCAAGCGCGCGCAATGCATGATGGGCGCCAAGAACCATGCCGTCGTCTTGCCAGACGCCAATAAAGAACAGACCCTGAACCAGTTGCTGGGTGCGGGCTTCGGCGCGGCCGGCCAGCGCTGCATGGCCGCATCGGTGGCCGTGCTGGTGGGCGAGGCGCGCGAGTGGCTGCCGGAACTGGCCGCCAAGGCGCAGACCCTGACGGTCGGCGCGGGCAAGGACAATCCCGACCTGGGTCCTGTCATTTCCTGTGCGGCGAAAGAGCGCGTCTTCAGCCTGGTCGCCAAGGGCATCGAGCAGGGCGCCGTGCTGACCCTGGATGGCCGCGACGTCAAGGTCGATGGCTATCCGAACGGCAACTTCGTCGGTCCGACGATCTTGTCCGGCGTGAAACCCGGCATGGTCGTGTATGACCAGGAAATCTTTGGCCCCGTCTTGATCGTCGTCGAAGTCGATACCCTGGACGAAGCCATCGCCCTGGTGAACGCGAATCCGAACGGCAACGGCACGGCGCTGTTCACGCAAAGCGGCGCGGCCGCACGCTATTTCCAGGAAGAAATCGACGTGGGCCAGGTCGGCATCAACGTGCCCATTCCCGTGCCCGTCCCGCTGTTCAGCTTCACGGGTTCGCGCGGCTCGAAACTGGGCGATCTGGGTCCGTTCGGCAAGCAGGTCGTGCTGTTCTACACGCAGACGCAAACCATCACCCAGCGCTGGTTCACGGATGCGGCCTCGGTGGGCAAGGTCAACAC
This sequence comes from Janthinobacterium lyxosi, assembly GCF_051380665.1. Classification (NCBI taxonomy): domain Bacteria; kingdom Pseudomonadati; phylum Pseudomonadota; class Betaproteobacteria; order Burkholderiales; family Oxalobacteraceae; genus Janthinobacterium; species Janthinobacterium lyxosi. Next base: position 149,030 of record NZ_JBNYXM010000009.1, on the reverse strand, counting down.
CACCATCAGCCTCAAATAAGGAGCCGGCATGGACTTTGAACTGAGCGACGAGCAGCGCGAGTTCCAGCAGGCGGCGCGCGCGTTTGCCGAAGGCGAACTGGCGCCGCACGCGGCGCACTGGGATGCGGAATCGATTTTCCCAGTGGAAACCATCGCCAAGGCGGGCGAGATGGGCTTTTGCGGCCTGTACACGCCGCAGCGCTGGGGCGGCCTGGGCTTGAGCCGCCAGGATGCGGCCATCGTCTTCGAGGAGCTGGCCGGCGGTTGCACCTCGACCACGGCCTACATCACCATCCACAACATGGCCACCTGGATGCTGTCGCGCTGGGGTCAGGAAGCCCTGTGCGACGAGTGGGTGCCGGCCCTGGCAGCCGGCCAGAAGCTGGCCAGCTATTGCCTGACGGAACCGCAGTCCGGTTCCGACGCAGCGTCCTTGCGCACCAAAGCCGTCAGGGATGGCGATTTCTACGTGCTCGACGGTACGAAAGCGTTTATCTCCGGCGCGGGCCAGACGGACATGCTGATCGTCATGGCGCGCACGGGCGGCGAGGGTGCTGCCGGGATTTCTGCCTTTGCCGTGCCGGCGAATCTGCCCGGCATCGTGTATGGCAAGAAAGAGGAAAAGATGGGCTGGAACAGCCAGCCCACGCGCATCATCAGCTTTGACCAGGTGAAAGTGCCTGTCGGCAACTTGCTGGGCGCGGAAGGCGAAGGCTTTGCCATCGCCATGAAGGGCATCGATGGCGGGCGCATCAACATTGCCGTGTGCTCGGTGGGCACGGCGCAAGCGGCCCTCACGCGGGCGCAGGCGTACATGAAGGAGCGCACGCAGTTCGGCCGCGAGCTGGCGCAATTCCAGGCCTTGCAATTCAAGCTGGCCGACATGCTGACGGAACTGGTGGCGGCGCGCCAGATGGTGCGCCTGGCGGCCTGGAAACTGGATCAGGAAAGCCCGGACGCCACGGCGTATTGCGCCATGGCCAAACGTTTCGCTACGGATGTGGGCTTCAATGTGGCCAACGATGCGCTGCAGCTGCACGGCGGCTACGGCTACATCCGCGAGTATCCGCTCGAGCGCCACGTGCGCGACACGCGGGTGCACCAGATCCTGGAAGGGACGAATGAAATCATGCGCCTGATCGTCGCGCGAGCGATTTTGAAAGACGGCGCCACGGAGACCTTACGATGAGCAAAGTGTATACCAACCTGCTGCTGGAACGCCGTGGCCATACGGCCCTGGTGACCCTCGACAACCCGCCCGCCCACACGTGGACCCTGGCCAGCCTGAACGCGCTGACGCAACTGGTGGCCGACCTGAATGCCGACCCGGACGTGTATGCGCTGGTGATCACGGGCGGTGGCGCCAAGTTCTTCTCGGCCGGCGCCGACCTGAAAGTGTTTGCCGATGGTAACAAGGACACGGCGTTTGCCATGGCCGCCGCTTTTGGCGAGGCCTTCGAAGCGCTGTCTGCGTTTCGCGGCGTCAGCATCGCCGCCATCAATGGCTATGCCATGGGCGGCGGGCTCGAATGCGCGCTCGCTTGCGACATCCGCATTGCCGAGGAGCATGCGCAGATGGCCTTGCCGGAAGCGTCCGTCGGCTTGTTGCCGTGCGCGGGCGGCACGCAGCACTTGCCGTGGCTGGTGGGCGAAGGCTGGGCCAAGCGCATGATTTTATGTGGCGAGCGCGTCGATGCGGCCAAGGCCCTGGCCATCGGCTTGGTCGAGGAAGTCGTGCCAACGGGCAAGGCCGCCGCCACGGCGCTGGCCCTGGCCGCCAAGGTGGCGCGCCAGAGCCCCAGCAGCGTGACGGCGTGCAAGACCCTGATCCAGGGTGCGCGCAGCCATCCATTGGTCAATTCCTTGCCCGATGAACGCACCCTGTTCCTGGGCTTGTTCGATACGCAAGACCAGAAAGAGGGCGTGCAAGCGTTCCTGGAAAAACGTCCGGCGGAGTGGCGCAATGGCTGAAACCTTGGGTGAAATCGTGGCTGAAACCTTGCTTGAAACCGTGAAAATCGAGGAACGCGACTGTCCCGGCGGCATGAAGCTGGGTGTCATCACCCTCGACGCGCCGAAATCGCTGCATGCCTTGACCCTGGACATGATCCGCGCCATCGATGGGGCCTTGGTGCGCTGGGCCGGTGACGACGCCATCGCCTGCGTGGTGCTGCAATCGTCGACCGACAAGGCCTTTTGCGCAGGCGGCGATGTGCGCAGCCTGCGTTCGGCCGTGGCCGAGCAGCCGGGCATCGTGCCGAACCCGCAGGCGCTGGCTTTCTTTGCCGAGGAATACCGGCTCGACCACCGCATCCATACCTATGCAAAGCCGCTGCTGGTGTGGGGCGGCGGCATCGTCATGGGCGGCGGCCTGGGCTTGATGGCGGGCGCCAGCCATCGCGTGGTGACGGAAAGCACGCGCATCGCCATGCCGGAAATTACGATTGGCCTGTTCCCCGACGTGGGCGGCAGCTGGTTCCTGGGCCGCATGCCGGGGCGCTGCGGCCTGTTCCTGGGCTTGACGGGCGCGCCGATGAACGCGGCCGATGCCCTGTTCACGGGCTTGGGCGACTATTTTCTGCACCAGGAGGAGCGCGCCATGGTGCTCGATGCGCTGGCGCTGGCACAATGGCAAGCCAGCCCGCAGGCCAATCACCAGCAGTTGACCCGCTTGCTGCGCGGCTTCTCGGCGCCCACGTCCATGCTGCCCGTCTCCGAAGTGCGCGCCAACTTCGACGCCATCGCCGCGCTGACGCAAGCGCCCACCTTGCCTGAAGTGGTGGTGGCCATCGCCGCGTATGACGGTGATTCGGCCTGGCTGCAAAAGGCTGCCCACTCGCTGGACAAGGGCGCACCCAGCTCGGCCGCCCTGGTATGGGCCATGCGCGAGCGCACTCTTCACATGAGTTTGGCGCAAGTGTTTCAGCTGGAATTGATTGTCGCCGTGCAATGTTGCGCCCATGCGGACTTCAGCGAAGGCGTACGCGCCTTGCTGATCGACAAGGACAACGCGCCGCAATGGCAGCCGGCCAGCCTGGCCGACGTCAGCGCAACGTATCTCAATGAATATTTTGCCGCGCCGTGGAGCACGCATCCGCTGGCCGACCTACCCATTTAAACATTTAAGTAGTGCATAAAAATGCTCAGGGCTAGGCGCCTTGCCGAAGGCAGTACGACCAGTACGACTAGGCAAGGCAACAACGCCATGGGATTTTTTAGGCGCTACAGGAGACATTGTATGCAACATATCGCTTTCATCGGCCTGGGCAACATGGGCGCGCCGATGGCCCGCAACCTGGTGGCCGCCGGCTTCCATGTGTCCGTATTCGACCTGGCGCCGGCGGCCGTGGCCTCGCTGGTTGAGGCGGGCGCCACGGCGGCCGCATCGGCCAGCGCGGCCGTGCAGACGGCAGACGCCGTCATCACCATGTTGCCTGCCAACAAGCACGTGCAGGAACTGTACCTGGCGGCTGGCGGCGTGCTGGACTCGGCCAAGCCTGGCGCCCTGTTCATCGATTGCAGCACCATCGCTGCCGATGTGGCGCGCCAGGTGGCGCAGGCAGCCAGCGAGCGGGGTTTTGCTATGCTCGATGCGCCCGTCTCGGGCGGCACGGCGGGCGCGGCGGCCGGCACCTTGACCTTCATCGTCGGTGGCAGCGAAGCGGCCTTGCAGCAGGCGCGGCCCCTGCTGGAAAAGATGGGCAAGAACATCTTCCATGCGGGCGAGGCGGGCGCGGGGCAGGTAGCGAAAATTTGCAACAACATGCTGCTGGGCATCTTGATGGCCGGTACGGCCGAGGCGCTGAACCTGGGCGTGGCGCATGGCCTGGACCCGAAAGTGTTGTCCGACATCATGGCCAAGAGTTCGGGCCGCAACTGGACCCTGGAAGTGTACAACCCGTGGCCCGGCGTCATGGAGGGCACGCCCGCGTCGCGCAATTACACTGGCGGCTTCGGCACCGCGCTGATGCTGAAAGACCTGGGCCTGGCGCAGCAGTCGGCCTTGTCAGCAAACGCGCCCACGCCACTGGGCGGCCTGGTGCGCCAGCTGTACCAGATGCATGCGCAAGCCGGTTATGCGCAGCAGGATTTCTCCAGCATCGTGCAAATGCTGCAGCCCGGGTTGAGCAAACCCGTTTGAGAAATTTTGGGCAAAAAAAAGCCCGCTGGTAAAAGCGGGCTAAATCCAATTCTTGGAAGAGTTGGAGGAGACAGATGCATTATGCTGCATCGCCACATATAACTCCAATTTATATTTTGAATATCAATTATTGATTTCAGTGATATCTCTTCCCGGTAGCCGCATGGCGGCTACCGTTCCTGCAACTCAGACCGGATTACAGGCGATCTTCACCGACGTCACATTCGCTTCGCCCATGGTGCCGCCGCCGGTGCCCGGCTGTACCTTGCACTCCAGACCCTTAGGCTGGGCGGAGACGCTGATGGCATAGGTGCTGCCATAGTCGACAGAGCCGGCCATGGTAAAGGTCGTGGCGTCCTTGGCCACCGTTGTTATTGCACTACCGTTAATCAGCACCAGGCCGTCCACCGTCAGGCCGGAAACCGTGCCGCCCACTGTATATCTGTTTTGCGAGCAAGTAACAGCGGCACTGATGTTGATGTAATGGCCAGCCGAACCGGAGCCGCCACTGATGCCGCAAGTCATGTGGGCAGGCTGGGTTTGCACGGTGATGTTGTAGTCGGTGCCATAGTCGATGCGTTTGATAAATGTGAACGCGGTCTTTCCGGATGGAACCGGGAGGGTGTCGCCGCCGTTGGCCAGGACCAGGCCGTCGGTGTTCAAGTTGCTGATGGTGCCACTGACATCATACGAGGCCTTGCCGCCGCAAGCGGCCAGTCCCAGGGTCAGCAGCAGCGCGGCGAGTGGGCGCAGGCAGGATAACTTCATGTATTTCTCCAAAAAATAGGTGACGGATCGCAAGGATTACTGCGGTGTGCAGTCAAGTGTGGCCGCGGTCGTAGCGGCAGAGCCCATCGTGCCGACCGTATCGCTGCCGTCGGCACTCTTTGAACCCTGGAAGCGGCACGTCAGGCCCGTTGGCTGAGTCAGTATGGAAATGCCGTATGCGGCGCCGTCAGCTACCTTTTCGAATGTGTAGGAGGTGACGCCAGCCAGTGGGCTGGTGCCGTTAGGGCCCATCACCAGGCGCAAGCCGCCAGCGGTCAGGCCCGTGATCGTGCCGCTCAGCGGGTAGGTATTGGTCTGGCAGCTCACTAAGGCAGTGCTCACGGAATAGCTCGATGCCTTGCCGCTGCCGTTGGTAATACTGCAAACGGCGCCCTTTGGTTGCTGCACAATGGTGATGTCGTAGCGGTCATCGGTCTTGATCAGTTTGGTGAAAACAAACTGGCCCTGGCCCGCAGGAACCGGCAAGCGTTCCCCATCATTCAAGAGAATCAGGCCATCCTTGGCCAGGCCGCTGACTGTGCCTTGCAGATACAGGTTGCCGCCGCTGCCGCCGCAGGCTGCCAGTGTGACGGCGCAAGCCGCCGCCAGCATCGAGCGCAGGTACAAATTTTTCATACATTCTCCAAAACGAATTAGGTTGGGTAGCGCAACGCGGACGCTGGCGCCGCATTGGAATGGCGCCTATTTTAGTCTATCTGGCAAGCTGGATGATCTTGCCTTGTATCACCCTGTAACAATTTTTCGCCGGGAAGCGCTGGCCCGGCCCCATTTCATAGGGGCGCAGCCATGCCGGCGGCGGCGATCAGTGCGACAATAGATGCAGGCTGCGCATCGTGGCGCGGCATCCACCGTGAGTCCCATGTCCCTTGCCCCTGTAAAACCCGCCGTGCCGCCCAAGGCCATCCTGTTCGACCTCGACGATACCTTGTGGCCCATCGCGCCCGTGATTGCCGCCGCCGAAACCCTGCTGCACGACTGGCTGGCCACGCATGCGCCCAAGGTCGCGCAGCAGTTTTCCATCGAGGTGCTGCGCCAGCACCGTCTGGCCATGCTCAAGGAACAACCGCATTTCCATGGCAACCTGATCGAGTTGCGCCGCGCCGGTTTGCTGGCCGCCTTCGAGGCTGCCGGCGAGGATGCCTCCCTGGTCGAGCAGGCCATCGTGCAATTCCTGGCCGCGCGCAACCGCGTCCAGCCGTATGACGACGTCTTGCCTGGCCTGGCCTGGATGCGCCAGCGCATGCTGGTCGGCTCCATCTCGAATGGCAATGCGGACCTTGACATTATCGGCCTGGCGCAGCATTTCAAGGTGTCCATCGCCGCCAGCGAGTTTGGCGTGGCCAAGCCCGATGCCAGCATCTTCCTGGCCGCTTGCGCCGCGCTGGACGTGGCGCCCCATGAAGCCGTGTATGTGGGGGACGACCTGTATTTCGACGTGACGGGAGCGCAAGGGGCGGGCATGCGCGCCGTCTGGATGAACCGCAAGGGCAGCGACGCCCACCTGGCCGCCGGCGTGCAGCCCGACGCCATCTGCGCCAACTTTGACGAGTTGCTGCTGTGGCTGCAGCAGCAACTGGAAGATTGATCGCCGCCGGACGGGCGAACGTGCATAATGGGTGCTTCGGTCGCTTTCGTTGCCGCGTGCCTAAAGAATACTTGCTTAAAAAATACTTGCTTAAATAAAACACCATGCAACTCGATACACGTGCCCAAACACTGCTGAAAGCCCTGGTCGAGCGATATATCGCCGACGGCCTGCCGGTCGGTTCGCGCGCCTTGTCGAAAATCTCCGGCCTGGAGCTGTCGCCGGCCACGATCCGCAACATCATGGCTGACCTGGAAGAACTCGGTTATGTCTCCAGTCCGCATACCTCGGCCGGACGCATTCCCACGCCGCGCGGCTACCGCATTTTTGTCGACACCTTGCTGACCGTCCGGCATCTGGATGAGCACATGGTGGAGTCGCGCATGCGCCTGCAGACGCCGCAGCCGCAGAAAACCATCGCCAACGCGGCGCAGATGCTGTCGTCGCTGTCGCAGTTTGCCGGCGTTGTGCTCAGTCCGCGCCGGGAATCCGTGTTCCAGCAAATTGAATTCCTGCGCCTGTCCGAAAAGCGCATCCTGCTCGTCATCGTTGCCCCGGGCGGCGACGTGCAGAACCGCCTGCTGTTGACGGAGGCCGACTACACGCCGGCGCAACTGGTGCAATCGGCCAATTACATCAACCAGAATTATGGCGGTCTGTCGTTCGATGCCGTGCGCGTGCGCCTGCAGGGCGAATTGCGCCAGCTGCGCGACGACATGGGCAGCCTGATGCAGGCGGCCGTGGAAGCGGGCAGCGAAGCGATGGCCGATCATAGCGATGACATGGTGATTTCCGGCGAACGCAACTTGCTCAGCGTGAGTGATCTGTCATCGAACATGCATTCACTGCGCCAGATGTTTGACATGTTCGAGCAAAAAACGGGCTTGATGCAGCTGCTCGACGTGTCGAGCAAGGCGACGGGCGTGCAGATTTTCATCGGCGGTGAATCGAACCTGGTGCCGATGGATGAGATGAGCGTGGTGACGGCGCCGTATGAGGTCAACGGCAAGATCGTGGGAACGTTGGGGGTGATCGGACCGACGCGCATGGCGTACGAGCGCGTCATTCCGATCGTCGATATCACGGCCAAGTTGCTGTCAAGCGCGCTCAGCCATCATTGATGCTGCTCAATGCTGCGCCAGCCGCCCCATGGGAGCGGCCGGCAAGCGTCAGGCGGTTTTGTGCGGGCAAGCCGTCTTGATGCAGTTGCCGTAGATGGCCAAGGCGTGTTCGGCAATTTTGAAGCCACGCTCTTCAGCCACTTTTTGCTGGCGGATTTCGATCTCTTCGTCGAAGAATTCTTCGACCCGGCCACAGTCGAGGCACACCAGGTGATCGTGGTGGGAACCTTCGTTGAGCTCGAAAATAGCCTTGCCGGTTTCAAAATGGTTGCGGTTGAGCAAACCTGCTTGTTCAAATTGCGTCAGGACACGGTAGACAGTTGCCAAACCGACATCCATATTGTCGGCCAGCAGAATTTTATAGACGTCTTCTGCTGTCAGGTGGCGTACCGGGCTACTCTGGAAGATATCGAGTATCTTCAGGCGTGGCAGGGTGGCTTTCAGGCCGCTTGCCTTGAGATCACTAGGATTGTTACTCATGTTTGTTGCTCGTATGTGGGTCAGGTGCTTTATCATATAGCGTTTTGTCGGGGAGTGCCAAAATATGCATTTTTTGGCAGGCCGGTCACTCCTGGCGTTTTGTTCATCCAATTGAGGTCATTTATGCGCGTAACACCGGCTGTATTGCCATCTCTCTGGCACCGTATTTCATTTCGAGCACCAGTCGTGGCAGGCATGGTCTGTGTCGCGCTCGCCATGTCCGGCTGCGCCAGCCGTGGCATCCTTGGCGAAAAGCCGGCCGCCAGCCAAAAAGAAGGCAAGGAGCTGGTCCCCGAGCTGGGCGCACAAACGACCACCGTTACGCCGCTGCAAAAATTCATGTGGTTTTTCTCGCCGTATCGTCCTGACATTCAACAAGGCAACTTTGTCTCCGAAGAGATGCTGGCCCAGTTGAAAGTGGGCATGACGCGCGACCAGGTGCGTTTCGTCCTCGGCACCTCCCTGCTGACCGATATCTTCCATGCCGACCGCTGGGATTACCCATTCCGCCTGGCACGGGGCAGTGGCGAAACCACCAGCAGCCGCGTGGTCGTGTACTTTGGCAAGGATGGCAAAGTTGAACGTTTCGAAGGCGGCAACTTGCCGACGGAGAAAGAATACATCGACCGTATCGCCGGTCCGTCGCCGTTCGTCAAGGTCGCCAAGGCCGATGTGCCTGCCGCCGTCGTGCCATCGCCCGTGGCGCCGAGCGCCGTGCCCGTGCCAGCCGATGCCGCCCCCGCTATTCCTGTGAGCAAGCCTGACGTTGCACCGGCACCTGCAACGATCCCTGCCGCCGAAGCTGCACCGACTGCCGAACCCACCAAATAAGTTGCTGTAAGAGAATAAAATGACTGAACTGAAAATTGCCATCGCTGGCGCCAGCGGCCGCATGGGCCATATCCTGATCGAAGCGGTCAGCAATGCGCCTGACGCCGTGCTCGCTGGCGCGCTCGACCGTGTAGGTTCGCCCTCCATCGGCCAGGATGCTGCCGCCTTTCTCGGCAAGCCTGCCGGCGTCCTGATCGAGTCAAGCCTGGCCACCGGCCTGGCCGGCGCCGATTACCTGATCGACTTCACGCGTCCCGAAGGCACCTTGCAGCACTTGGCGTATTGCGCCGAGCACGGCATCAAGATGATCATCGGCACCACCGGTTTCGATGATGCGGGCAAGGCTGCCATTGCCGCCGCCGCCGAAAAGACGGCCATCATGTTCGCGCCGAACATGAGCGTGGGCGTGAATGTCACCATGAAGTTGCTGGAACTGGCCGCGAAAAGCCTGTCCGAAGGCTACGACATTGAAATTATCGAAGCGCATCACCGCCACAAGGTCGACGCGCCATCGGGCACCGCCCTGCAAATGGGTGAAGTGGTGGCCGGCGCCCTGGGCCGCGACCTGAAGGAATGCGCCGTGTACGGCCGCGAAGGCGTGACGGGCGAACGCGATCCGTCGACCATCGGCTTTGCCACCATCCGCGGCGGCGATATCGTGGGCGACCATACGGTGCTGTTTGCCGGCATCGGCGAGCGTATCGAGATCAGCCACAAGTCGAGCAGCCGCGTCACCTATGCCCACGGCGCCCTGCGCGCTGCGCGTTTCCTGGCCGACAAGCCGACCGGCCTGTTCGACATGCAGGATGTGCTGTCGCTGAAGAACTGAGGAACACTATGGCCACTGCCATCCTGAATGGAAAAGACATCACCGACGCAGCGAGCTTTCACGCGCAATGCGTGCCAGCCTTCGGTTTCCCTGAATTCTACGGCAACAGCATGGATGCCTGGGTCGATTGCCTCAGCTACCTGCGCGACGAAGACGGCATGAGCAAGTTTCGTTTGAAGCCGAACGAAGTGCTGGAAATCGTCGTGCAAGACGCGGAGGCAATGAAGGCGCAGGCGCCGGACTTGCTGGAAGAAATCACGTTCTGTATCGCCGGCATCAATGAGCGTTACGAAGACTATGGCGAAAAGCCGGCGCTGAAACTGGTGCTGAAATAACGCTGAAGACATAAAAAACGCCGGACAGTTTTGCAACTGCCCGGCGTTTTTCTTTAGACGACCTTGCGTTCGCGCAAGCCGTCGATCTGGCCGCTATCGAGCCCCAACCACTGCTGCAGCACTTCCTGCGTATGCTGGCCCAGCAACGGTGGCGGCAAGCGGTATTGCACCGGCGAGCCGGACAGGCGCACGGGATTGGCCACCAGCGCCACCGTGCCTGCCGTCGGATGCGGCATTTCCACTTTCAAGCCACGCGCCACTACTTGCGGGTCGGCAAAGACCTGGTCGATGCGGTTGACGGGGCCGCACGGCACGGCTTGCGCCTCGAAGGCGCTGATCCACTCGGCCGTTGTGCGCATGACCGTGGTCTGGCGCATCAAGGGAATCAAGATCGCCCGGTGCGCCACGCGCTGCGGATTGGTCATGAAACGCTCGTCCTGCGCCCATTCCGGGTGGCCGGCGACGGCGCAAAAGCGCGAAAACTGCCCGTCGTTGCCGATCGCCAAAATCATGTCGCCATCGGCCGTGGGAAAGTCTTGATATGGAACAATGTTCGGATGTGCATTGCCCATGCGCTGGGGCACCTTGCCGCCGCACAGGTAATTGGCTGCCTGGTTGCCCAGCGCCGCTACTTGCACGTCCAGCAAGGCCAGGTCGATATGCTGGCCCAGGCCCGAGCGCTCGCGTTCGGCCAGCGCCGCCTGCACGGCGATGGTGGCGTACAGGCCCGTCATGATGTCCGTTTGCGCCACGCCCACTTTTTGCGGCCCGGCGCCCGGCTGGCCATCGGGCACGCCCGTGATGCTCATCAAGCCGCCCATGCCCTGGATCAAAAAGTCATAGCCGGCGCGCGCCGCATACGGCCCGTCCTGGCCGAAGCCCGTGATGGAGCAGTAGACGAGGCGCGGGTTGAGCGCCAAGAGGCTGGCCGCATCGAGGCCATATTGCTTCAAGCCGCCCAGCTTGAAATTTTCCAGCAGCACGTCCGCCTCTTGCGCCAGCTGGCGCACGAGGGCTTGCCCTTCAGGGGCGGCCAGGTCGATGCACAGCGAGCGCTTGTTGCGGTTGGCGCACTGGAAGTAGGCGGCCTCGGCGGTATCGCGGCCGTCTTCATCTTTCAGATAGGGAGGACCCCAGGAGCGCGTATCGTCGCCGCGGCCCGGTTGTTCAACCTTGACCACGTCGGCGCCCAGGTCGGCCAGCAATTGCCCGGCCCACGGACCAGCCAGCACGCGCGACAGGTCCAGCACGCGCAAGCCGACCAATGGCGCGGGCCGCAGGGTGGCGGCGAAGGTGGAAGCCAAGGCGTCCATTAGTTGAAGGCGGCGATGCCGGTGATGGCGCGGCCGATGATCAGCGCGTGCACGTCGTGCGTGCCTTCATAGGTGTTGACCACTTCCAGGTTGACCAGGTGGCGGATGACGCCGAACTCGTCGGAAATGCCGTTGCCGCCCATCATGTCGCGCGCCACGCGGGCAATATCGAGCGCCTTGCCGCAGCTGTTGCGTTTCATGATCGAGGTGATTTCCACGGCAGGCGAACCCTCATCCTTCATGCGGCCCAGGCGCAAGCAGCCTTGCAAGCCCATGGTGATTTCCGTCAGCATGTCCGCCAGTTTCTTTTGCACTAGCTGGTTCGCAGCCAATGGGCGGCCGAATTGCTGGCGGTCCATGGTGTACTGGCGTGCCTTCAGGTAGCAGTCTTCCGCCGCGCCCAGCGCGCCCCAGGCGATGCCGTAGCGGGCGCTGTTCAGGCATGTAAATGGACCCTTCAAGCCGCGCACGTCGGGGAAGGCATTTTCTTCCGGGCAAAATACTTCATCCATGACGATTTCACCGGTGATGCTGGTGCGTAAGCCCACCTTGCCGTGGATTTCCGGCGCCGACAGGCCTTTCCAGCCTTTTTCCAGCACGAAACCGCGGATCGCGCCTTCATCATCCTTGGCCCAGACGACGAACACGTCGGCGATAGGGCTGTTGGTGATCCACATCTTGGCGCCCGACAGGCTGTAGCCGCCTGGCACCTTGCGCGCGCGCGTGACCATGCTGCCCGGGTCGGAGCCGTGGTTTGGTTCCGTCAGGCCGAAGCAGCCGATGAATTCGCCCGTCGCCAGTTTCGGCAGGTATTTCTGTTTGGTTTCTTCGTTGCCGAAGGCATTGATCGGCACCATCACCAGCGACGATTGCACGCTCATCATCGAGCGGTAACCCGAATCGACGCGCTCGACTTCGCGCGCGGCCAAGCCGTAGCAAACGTAGTTCAGGCCGGCGCCGCCGTATTCTTCGGGTATCGTCGTGCCCAGCAAGCCCAGCTCGCCCATTTCGCGGAAGATGGCGGCGTCCGTGCGGCCATGGCGGAACGATTCGAGCACGCGTGGCACCAGGCTGCCTTGGCAATAGTCGCGGGCCGCTTCCAGCACGGCGCGTTCGTCGCCCGTCAGTTGTTCTTCCAGCAGCAGGGGGGAATTCCAGTCGAATACGGTTTTGCTCATCACAGGCCTCGCAGGTGAGCGCCGGTGATCGGCGCAAGATTGAATATGGCTCATGGTAGGTTTTTGCCTAGCCTTGCGCAAACGATTTTTTCGCACCCAGACATGCGCGTTACGCATATCTTGCGGCATACTAGGGTCTTTAACCGGCCGGCTACCCCCATGTCACGCAAAATTCCCATGCTGCAAGCTTTAAATTGTTTCGAGGCGGCCGCGCGCCACCAGAGCTACACACATGCAGCGCTTGAATTGTCGTTGACGCAAAGCGCCGTGTCGCGGCAGATATCTTCCTTGGAAACCTTTCTTGGTGTGCAACTATTCCAGCGCACGCGCCATGGCGTATTGCTGACCAGCGCCGGCGCCGCGTATGCGCGGCAGATCGCGGCGCGCCTCGATGGCCTGGAGCGCGACACGCTCGACACCATGGCGCGCCAGGGCGGTGGCGGCGCCCTGCAGCTCGCGTCCGTGCCCACCTTTGCCACGCGCTGGCTGATGCCGCGGCTGGCCAGTTTTGCCAGAGAACAGCCGGACATCGTCGTGCATATCGATGCGTATACAAAGCCGTTCATGTTTGCCGATACGGAATATGACTGCGCCCTGTATGCGGGTACGCCCGAGCAATTGGCACGCTGGCCCGGCACGCGCGCCACCTTGCTGATGCATGAAGAAATCGTGCCCGTCGCCAGCCCGCGCCTGCTGGCGGCGCGCAGCCATTGGCGGCCGCAGGATTTGCTGGAACTGACCTTGTTGCAACAAAGTACGCGCCCGGGCGCCTGGCGCCAGTGGTTTGACGCCATGCAGGTCGAGGGGGAGGGGCGCGATGGAGCGCACTACGGCGCCCGCTACGAACTGTTTTCCATGCTGGCCATGGCGGCCGTGCAAGGGCAAGGCGCGGTCTTGCTGCCGCGCATGCTGGTCGAAGCGGAACTGGCGCGTGGCGAACTGCGCATCGTATGTGAACGCCCACTGCGCGGGCAGCGTGCGTATTACCTGATTACGCCCGAAACGGCGCATGAAAAGACGGCCTTGCAACAATTCCGTGCATGGCTGCAAGGCGAGGCTGCCGCTTAAAGCAACTTAACGTACCTTGGCCGTATCGAAATGGGGATTGTCGATGAAGCCGATCTGGTTGCCGAACGGGTCGAGCAATTCCACAGTGCGGATGCCGTCGCCCACATCCGTGATCGGATGGTGCAGGCTGCCCCCCAGCGCGATGACGCGCTCGACTTCTTGTTCGATGCCGTCCACGCCCCAGTACGTCACGCTGCCCTGCGTGCCCGGTTCACCGCCCGGCATCAGCCCAAGCTCGAAGCCGCCGATGGCAAAACCCACATAAAACGGCTGGTCGAAATACGGCGCCGTGTTGAATACCTGGCTGTACCAGGCCTTGGCCTTGTCCAGGTCGGGGACGGGATAGGTGACGGTGCGCAAGCCCTTGATCATGTTCTGCTCCTGATGAATGAAGAATGACGCCATCATGCCACCGGCGCGCGGCGCGCGATTGGAAAAATGGAAGGTGCTCAAGCGCGCCGGCCCGTCAGCCACGCCTCGGGCGAACTGCGGGCGAAATCCTGGAAGTCGTGGATCAAGTGCGACTGGTCGAAATAGCCGTATTGCAAGGCGACTTGCGCCCAGTCCGGCTGTCCCGCCAGGCTTTGCATGCCGGCGCTGGCAGCGCGAAAACGGCAGATACGGGCAAATAATTTCGGGCTGATGCCGACTTGCTGGCGAAATTGCAGCGCCAGGTGCTGGCGCGACACGCCCAGTTGCTGCGCCAGGCCATCCACGCGCACCTGGCCGGATGCTGCTTCGATGGCCGCGATGGCGTATTCGGCCGCGCCGGCCTGGCGCAGTGGCGGCGCGGTGCGCAGGCGCAACAGCAGATAATCCTGCAAGATGGCGATGCGTTGCAGGTTGGACAAGGGCGCGCTCCACAGGGCGTCGCCCAGGCGCGCCGCCAGTTCGCGGCCCCACAATTGCTGCAATCCCGTGCGGCCATCGCTGAGTTCGCACAAGGGCAGCTGGAAGAAACGGGCCGCCTTGCCCGGCTTGAAGCGGGCCGCCACCGTCTGCACTAGCCCCTGGCTGACGACGGCAACCGGCACCGTCATCATGCCGACGGCAAAGCTGGCATCTTGCTGGTCCTGGCACAGGATGTCGATGCAATTGTCGGGCAAGACCTGGTGCGTCAGGGGCGTGGCGCCCGTTTGCACGCGGCACGTCCAGACGCAGTCCAGCCAGGGCCGCAGGGCGGGGATGGGCATATATTCCTGGTAGACGATCATGGCCGGACTTGAAGTAAAGAACAAGATTGCGTATATATTACACAGCATAATTGCGCGCCTGCCAAAATATGCCAGCCCGGGCCGCCAGCGCGCCGCGCTATCGGGTGGCGACAACCAGTATAATGCTCGGTTCATATCCACTATTGGCCGCACATCATGCAAGATAAATATAGTCCCGCCGACGTCGAACAAGCCGCCCAATCGCACTGGAAGGCGATCGACGCCTACAAAGCCGTCGAACACGACCCGCGTTTCCCAAAAGGCAAGTATTTTGCCTGCTCGATGCTGCCTTACCCTTCGGGCAAGCTGCACATGGGTCACGTGCGCAACTATACGATCAATGACGTGATGTACCGCTACCTGCGCATGAACGGCTATAACGTGCTCATGCCGATGGGCTGGGATGCGTTCGGCATGCCGGCGGAAAACGCGGCCATGGCCAATAATGTGCCGCCCGCGCAATGGACGTATTCGAATATCGCCCACATGAAGCAGCAGATGGAATCGATGGGCCTGGCCATCGACTGGTCGCGCGAAATGACCGCCTGCAAGCCCGAATACTACAAGTGGAACCAGTGGATGTTCCTGAAGATGCTGGAAAAAGGCATCATCTACAAGAAGACCGGTAGCGTGAACTGGGACCCGATCGACCAGACCGTGCTGGCCAACGAGCAAGTCGTCGACGGCCGCGGCTGGCGTTCCGGCGCGCTGATCGAAAAGCGCGAAATCCCCATGTACTACGCGCGCATCACCGATTACGCGGAAGAATTGCTGGCCTATGTGGACGACAAGCTGCCGGGCTGGCCCGAGCGCGTGCGCACCATGCAGACCAACTGGATCGGCAAGTCGACGGGCGTGCGCTTCGCTTTCCCGCATGAAATCAAGGACGCGAATGGCGCCCTGATCGGCGACGGCAAGCTGTATGTGTTTACCACGCGCCCGGACACCGTCATGGGCGTGACCTTCTGCGCCGTGGCCTCCGAGCACCCGCTGGCCATCCACGCCGCGCAAACGAATTCTGCATTGGCCGCTTTTAATGCCGAGTGCAAGCTGGGCTCCGTGATCGAAGCGGACATGGCAACGATGGAGAAGAAGGGCATGCCGACGGGCCTGTTCGTCACCCATCCATTGACGGGCGCGCAAGTGGAAGTGTGGGTCGGCAACTACGTGCTGATCACTTACGGCGATGGCGCCGTGATGGGCGTGCCGGCGCACGACGAGCGCGATTTTGGCTTTGCCAAGAAATACAATCTGCCGATCAAGCAAGTGATCGACGTCAAGGGCCAGGAATTTTCGACGGACGCCTGGCAGGAATCGTACGGCAGCAAGGACGGCGTCTGTGTCGCCTCCGGCAAATACGACGGCCTGCATTTCGCTTCCGCCGTCGATGCGGTGGCGGCCGACCTGGCGGAGCTGGGCCTGGGCGAGAAGAAAACCACCTTCCGCCTGCGCGACTGGGGCATCTCGCGCCAGCGCTACTGGGGCACGCCGATCCCGATGATCCATTGCGCCGATTGCGGCGTGGTGCCGGTGCCGGAAAAAGACTTGCCGGTGGTGTTGCCGGAAGACTGCGTGCCGGATGGCACGGGCAATCCGCTGAACAAATATGAAGCCTTTTTGCAGTGCGATTGCCCGCAGTGCGGCAAGCCGGCGCGCCGCGAGACGGACACCATGGACACCTTCGTCGATTCGTCGTGGTACTACATGCGCTATACCTCGCCAGGCTCGAACGACGCCATGGTCGACGCGCGCAACGATTACTGGATGCCGATGGACCAGTACATCGGCGGCATCGAACACGCCGTCATGCACTTGCTGTACGCGCGCTTCTGGACCAAGATCATGCGCGATTTCGGCCTGGTCAAGTTCGACGAGCCTTTTGTGAACCTGCTGACGCAAGGCATGGTGCTCAACGAAACCTACTTCCGCAAGGATGCCGTGGGCAAAACCACCTGGTTCAATCCGGACGACGTGCGCCTGTCCCTGGATGACAAGGGCCGTCCGCAAAGCGCCATCCTGGTGGCCGACGGCCAGCCGGTGGAAATCGGCGGCACGGAAAAAATGTCGAAGTCGAAGAACAACGGCATCGATCCGCAAGCGCAGATCGAGCAGTACGGTGCCGATACGGCCCGTTTGTTCACCATGTTCGCCTCGCCGCCGGAACAGACGCTGGAATGGTCGGGCAGCGGCGTCGAAGGCGCGAACCGCTTCCTGCGCCGCGTGTGGAACTTTGGCTACGCCCAGTCGGCCACGATTCAAGCCGCGCTGGCTGGCGGCGCGGTAACGGCCACGGGCGATGCGCAGAAAAACCTGCGCCGCGAATTGCACAAGCTGCTGCAGCAAGCTGATTACGACTTGAAGCGCGTCCAGTACAACACCGTGGTGTCGGCCTGCATGAAGATGCTCAACACCCTGGAATCGGCCAAGCTCGATGACAGCGCGCAGTCGAAAGCGCTGATCGCCGAAGGTTTTTCCATCTTCCTGCGCCTGCTCAATCCTGTCGCGCCGCACATCACCCACGTGCTGTGGCAGGAACTGGGCTACGCCGGTGCGCATGGCGACCTGCTCAACGCACCGTGGCCGCAAGTCGACCCGCAAGCGCTGGAGCAGTCCGAGATCGAGATGATGATCCAGGTGAACGGCAAGCTGCGCGGCTCGATCACGGTGTCCAAGGATGCGGACAAGGCCAGTATCGAAGCGGCCGCGCTGGCGTGCGAAAGTGTGCAGAAGTACGTCGAGACCACGCCGAAGAAGATCATCGTCGTGCCAGGCAAGTTAATCAGCATCGTGGTGTAATCATGACGACTTCCTCTTCCGTATCGCTGTTGGGCCGCCGTGCCGTGCTGGCTTTGGGCCTGACTGTCCTGCTGTCGGCCTGCGGCTTTCATTTGCGCGGTTCGAACGGCAGTTTCATGCTGCCGTTCGCGACGATGTACATCGGCTTGCCCGACACGTCGCCGCTGGCGATTGGCCTGAAGCGCTATATCCGCGCCATTGGCAGCACGGAGGTGGTCAACACCAAGGATGGCGCCGACGCTGTCCTTGAGGTGCTCACCGACCCGGAGAGGAATCGTACCAAGACCATTTTGTCGCTGAACAAAAATGGCCGCGTGCAAGAGTACCAACTCGGCTATTCGATCAATTTCCGCGTGGTGGACAAGGCCGGCAACCAGTTGCTGGCACCGACAACCATCAGCCTGGTGCGTCCGATTACCTTCGACGAATCGCAGGTGCTGGCCAAGGAAACCGAGGAAGCTGCGCTGTACCGCGACATGCGCAACGACCTGGTGCAGCAGATCATGCGTCGCCTGGCCGCCATCAAGCCGGTGCTGCCGGCCATGTCGGTGGCGCCCGTGACGCCGGTCGCGCCGGCAGCCCCGCAGCAGTAACGGGGACGCCATGCAATTGCGGATAGACGCGCTCGATGGGCATGTGGCCAAGCCGCTGGCGCAGCTGTATGTGATCACCAGCGATGAACACTTGCTGGCGCTGGAAGCGGCCGACAAGATCCGCCGCGCGGCGCGCGCGCAGGGTTACTCCGAGCGCGACGTGCTGACGGTGGAGCGCAGCTTCAAATGGGGCGAACTGCTGGCGGCGAACCAGGAGCTGTCGCTGTTCGGCGATAAAAAACTGATCGAGCTGCGCATCCCTACCGGCAAGCCGGGCAAGGATGGCGGCGCGGCGCTGCAAAGCTATGCGAAGAACCTCAGCCCCGACAACCTGACCTTGATCACCTTGCCCAAGCTGGATTGGGCCACGCAAAAGGCGGCCTGGGTCGCCAGCTTGCAGCAGGCGGCCGTGTATATCGAGATTCCGAATGTGGAGCGGGCGCAGTTGCCGGCCTGGATATCCCAGCGCCTGGCCGCGCAGGGGCAAAGTGCCGAACGGGCCAGCATCGACTTCATCGCCGAACGGGTGGAAGGTAACTTGCTGGCGGCGCACCAGGAAATCCAGAAACTGGGCTTGCTGCATGCAGCGGGCAAGCTGACGTACGAACAAGTGCAGGACGCGGTGCTGAATGTGGCCCGCTACGATGTCTTCAAGCTGTCCGAAGCCATGCTGGCCGGCGACCCGGCGCGCCTGGTGCGCATGCTCGAAGGCTTGAAAGGCGAGGGCGAGGCGCTGCCGCTGGTCTTGTGGGCCGTCTCCGAAGAAATCCGCACGCTGTTAAAATTGAAGGCCGGCATGGCGCAAGGGCGTCCATTGGGTGCGCTGCTGAAGGAATACCGTATCTGGGGACCGCGCGAGCGGATGATGGAACCGGCCCTGCGGCGCATTTCGCTACCCGTGCTGGAAGCGGCGCTGCAGCAGGCGGCGCAGGTGGACAAGATGATCAAGGGCTTGCGCGCCAGGGGCTACGCGGGCGATGCCTGGGATGCCATGCTGCAGCTGGGCCTGAAGATAGCCCGAGGCTAGTTTTTTACTATATGGATACGAGCATGGACATCACAGAATATATGCAGGACGTGGGCACGCGCGCACGCGCCGCTTCGCGCGCCATGGCGCGTGCCGACAGCGCCACGCGCAACCGCGCCTTGAGCCTGATCGCCGCCGCCATCGTGCGCGATGCCGATCTGTTGCGCGCGGCCAACCAGCGCGACCTCGATGCGGCAGCTGCCGCCGGCCTGGCACCGGCCATGCTGGACCGTCTGACCCTGTCCGACGCCGCCATTGCCACCATGGTCGAAGGCTTGACGCAGATCGTCGCGCTGGCCGACCCGATCGGCGAAATCTCGAACATGAAGTTCCGTCCGACGGGCATCCAGGTGGGACAGATGCGCGTGCCGCTGGGCGTCATCGGCATCATCTATGAAGCGCGCCCGAACGTGACGGTGGACGCGGCCGGCCTGTGCATCAAGAGCGGCAACGCGACGATTTTGCGCGGCGGCTCGGAAGCCATCCATTGCAACCGCGCGCTGGCCAAGCTGGTGGCGGAGGGTTTGCTGGGAGCAGGCCTGCCAGCTGATGCCGTGCAAGTCATCGACACCACCGACCGCGCCGCCGTCGGCGCCCTCATCACCATGCCACAGTACGTGGACGTTATCGTGCCGCGCGGCGGCAAGGGCCTGATCGCGCGCCTGATGGACGAGGCCACCGTGCCGATGATCAAGCACCTCGATGGCATCTGCCATGTCTACATCGACGCCAAGGCCGATATCAGGAAGGCGATCGAGATCGGCTTCAACGCGAAGTGCCACCGCTACGGCACCTGCAACACCATGGAAACCTTGCTGGTGTCGCGCGCCATCGCCGCTACCGTGCTGCCGCAGCTGGCCGAACTGTACCTGACCAAGCAGGTGGAATTGCGCGCCGATCCGGAAAGCCATGCGATCCTGGCCGCTGCTGCGTATCCGCATCTGGTGCCCGCGACCGAGGAAGACTGGCGCACCGAATACCTGGCGGCCATCCTGTCGGTGAAGGTGGTTGACGGCATCGACGAAGCGATGGACCACATCAACCAGTATTCGTCGAAGCACACGGAAGCTATCATCACGGAAGACTACAGCGATGCGCTGCGCTTCCTGCGCGAAGTCGATTCCGCCTCGGTGATGGTGAACGCATCGACGCGTTTTGCCGATGGTTTTGAATATGGCCTGGGTGCCGAGATCGGCATCTCGAACGACAAGCTGCATGCGCGCGGCCCGGTGGGACTGGAAGGCTTGACCTCGCTCAAGTACGTGGTCTTTGGCCACGGTGAAGTACGTAAATAGTCTCTTTCGCGGGCTGCCCACAAGGCGGCCCGTGCTCTCATTTTTCTCCACCTCTGACACTGGGAACCCCATGCTCTTTCTCTGGACCAAAGCCTTCCACATTATCTTCGTCATGTCCTGGTTTGCCGGCCTGTTTTATTTGCCGCGCATCTTCGTGAACCTGGCGATGGAGACGGAAACGGTGGCCACCGAGCGACTCTTGCTGATGGCGCGCAAGCTGTACCGCTTCATGTCCCTGCTGGCGCTGCCGGCGATGGTGCTGGGGCTGGCGTTGATGTGGATGCTGTACGGTGGAGGTGAAGGCCGCATGAAGATACCGGGTTGGATGCACGCCAAGCTGACGTTCGTGGTGCTGCTGCTCGGCTACCACCACGCCTGCGGTGCCCTCCTGCGCAAGTTTGAAAAAGGTCTCAACAAGCGTAGCCACACCTGGTTCCGCTGGTTTAATGAAGTGCCGGTGGTGATGCTGCTGGCCGTCGTCGTGCTGGTCGTGGTCAAGCCTTTCTAAGGGAGTCGAGATGAGTGCAAGTCAGAGCAAAGTCGTGCAGTATTTCTTCGCGCCCCACTCGCCATGGACTTACCTGGGGCACGCGCGCCTGATGGCCATCGCCGCGAAGACGGGCGCACAGATCGACATTCGCCCCTTTGACCTGGGCAAGGTCTTCAGTGTCTCGGGCGGCCTGCCGCTGGCCAAGCGCGCACCGCAGCGCCAGGCGTATCGCCTGGCCGAACTGGCGCGCTGGTCGGCCTTTTTGCAAGTGCCATTGACCTTGCAGCCAAAGTTCTTCCCCGTGTCGCCGGAAGCCTCGGCCAAGCTGATTATCGCCACACGCCTGGCGCACGGAGTGGAGGCGTCGCTGAACCTGGCGCACGCCATCATGCGCGGCCTGTGGGCCGAAGAGCGCAACATCGGCGACGAGGAAACCCTGGTGCAGATCGCGCTCGATGCCGGTTTCGATGGCCGCCAGTTGCTGAAGACGTCGGAAACGGCCAGCGTGCAGGCCGAATACGACGCCAACACGGAGGCGGCTACAGCCGCCAGCGTCTTCGGCTCGCCGTGGTACATCGTCGATGGCGAAGGATACTGGGGCCAGGACCGCCTCGATTTTGTCGAGCGCGCGCTGGCAGGGTAGTCAAGCAAAAGCAGTTTTTTTGAATGTAGTATTTTTTAAACGTAGTAAAACAGCGTCTGTAATTTAGCGGGCGTTCAACACAATGGAATAAGGGTACACCAACCATGGCTTCATATTTTTGCCCCTGCCCGCGCGGCATGGAAGCGGCGCTGGCCGAGGAACTGGGCGAGATCGCCCAGGATAGTTCGACCATGAAGGTCCACAACCAGGTGCCGGGCGGCGTACACTGCTCGGGCGACCTGCTGGACTCCTACCGCATCAACCTGCATTCGCGCATTGCTTCGCGCGTGCTGATGCGCATGGCCCATTCCGGCTACAAGACGGAAAACGATATTTATGACCTGACCCTGGCGCAATCCTGGGAAGACTGGTTCGGCGTGCACCACACGATCCGTGTCGACGTTACGGCCGTGAAGTCGCCGCTGCGTAGCCTGGAATTTACCACCCTGAAGATCAAGGATGCGATCTGCGACCGCTTCCGCGACCAGTTCAACGAGCGTCCATCGGTCAATACCAAGACGCCGGACATGCGCATCGTCGGCTTCCTCGACGCGAACACGTTTACCGTCTACCTCGATACTTCGGGCGAAGCCCTGTTCAAGCGCGGCTGGCGCGAAGAGACGGGCGACGCGCCGCTGCGCGAAAACCTGGCCGCGGGTCTGCTGCGCGTGTCGGGCTGGAAGCCGGGCATGGTGCTGTTCGATCCGATGTGTGGTTCTGGTACCATCCTGGCCGAAGCGGCGCAGATGCTGCAAGGCATTCCGCCGGGTGCTACGCGCCAGTTCGCCTTTGAAAACTTCCACGACTTCGATCCGGCGCCGTGGAATGCCATGAAAAACGCCATCAAGGTCAATCCGCTGCCTGCCGAGCCGACTATTTTCGGCAGCGACATCTCGGGCGACATGGTGGCCATGACGCGCCATAACCTGCGTTGCGCCGGCGTGCGCTTCGAGGTGCCCTTGAAACAGATCGAGGCGCAGGAAGTCAAGCCGCCAAGCGACGTGCCGGGCATCATGCTGACCAATCCGCCGTACGGCGAGCGTATCGGCGTGCGCGGCGACAGCACCATCCCGGAAGATGAATTGTCGACGTCCTTCTATTCTGCCATGGGCACGACCCTGAAGCAGCGTTTCGCCGGCTGGACCGTGTTCCTCTTCACGGCCGACCTGGGCCTGCCGAAGCTGCTGCGTCTGAAGGAAGCGCGCAAGACCCCTTTCTTCAACGGCGCGCTGGAATGCCGTTTGTTCCGCTTCGATATGGTGGCGGGCTACAACCGCCGTGAAGAAGCCAAGCCAAAGCCACAGCAGTAAGCGTTCACCGCAAGACACCCGCAGTAACCCCGCGCGCGGATCAATGCCGGTCCGCGCGCCACTTTGGATCCACCATGTTTCCCACCCCTCCGGCCAATGTGCCGCCCGACCCGGTCACGCCCGTTCCGCCTCCTACGCCGAGCCACATGGCACCGTTGAGTCGCGGTGCGCTGGCCATGATGCTGGCCGGGCTGTCGATGCTGGGGCCTTTGTCGATCGACACCTATCTGCCTGCGTTTGGCGCGATCCAGGGTTCGCTGCAGGCGTCGCCGCTGGAAGTGCAGCAGTCGCTGACGTTCTACATGCTGGCCTTTGCCGGCATGGTGTTGTGGCATGGCGCTATCTCGGATACCTTCGGCCGGCGCAACGTTATTCTCGTATCCTTGCTGATGTTTGCCATCGGCTCGCTCGGCTGCGCTTCGGCGCACACGGTGCACTATCTGTGGTTCTTCCGCATCATGCAGGGTGTTTCGGCCGGCGCCGGCGTGGTGATCAGCCGCGCCATCATCCGTGACCTGTATGCCGATGCGGCGGCGGCGCGGCTGCTGTCGCTGGTGACGATGATCTTTTCCATCGCCCCGGCCGTGGCGCCGATTCTGGGTGGCTGGATCGTCATCTGGTTCGACTGGCGCTCGATTTTCCTGTTCCTCGCCTTTTACACGGTGATCCTGCTGGCCTTCTGCTACTGGCGCTTGCCCGAAACCCTGCCGATGGAAAAGCGCCAGCCTTTCAATCCCCGTTTCCTGGCCTCGAGCTATGGCCAGATCCTGCGCTCGCCCCTGTTCCACATCAAGGCCGGCATCGTCGCCCTCAATTTCGCGGGCCTGTTCCTGTTCATCACGGCCGCGCCGGAAATGCTACCCAAGCAGCTGGGCCTGGGGCCATCGCAATTTGCCTGGCTGTTCATCCCGTGCGTGAGCGGGATTTTCATGGGCGCCCTGGCGGCCAACCGCATCGCCGGCAAGGTCACGTTCGCGCGCCAGATCGGCATCGGCTTTGCTTTTCTGCTGTGCGCCGCCAGCGTCAATGTCGTGTATCACCTGTTCCTGCCGCCATCCTTGCCATGGTCGGTGCTGCCCCTGTTCTTCTACACCTTCGGCATGTCGCTGGTGGGGCCGGGCGCGACCCTGCTGGCGCTCGATCTGTTCCCGCATATCCGCGGCACTGTCGCCTCGTGCCAGTCGTTTGCCAGCACCATGCTCGGTGCCGTGGTGGCCGGCGTAATCTCGCCGCTGCTGTCCGGTTCCGTGCTGTGGCTGGCATCGGGCCAGCTGGCGTTTACGGCCCTGGCGCTGGCGCTGTGGCTGATATCGCGGCGCTTCCGCCACCGTTTGCTGGGTTCCTTCAAGGCATAAGTTTCCATGACAGAACGCTAGATTTATTTCAACTTAATTTTCTATATTGCAAGTAATATCCGGCGCTTATGATAAGATGACTTCTTTCCCGGCATCCTCTCAGGCAATAGATTTTTTGGTTACAGGAGTGGAGGATTCCTCTGAACGTGGCCGCGCTTCGCTGCTGAGCGCTCATCCTTTTCGAACCGGCAATGCCTGATACGATGCATCAATCTGATCAAGATATTCGCAATCGCCTGCTGATTGCCCGCCTGCCGGCCATGCCGCAGATTCTCATCAAGCTGATCGCCCACCTGCAGGCCGACGATGCCGGCATGCCGGAGCTGGCCGCCCTGATCGCCAAGGATGCCGGCATGACCAGCAAGATTCTCGGCGTGGCCAACAGCTCGGCTTACCATCGCCAGAGCAAGGTCGTCAGCCTGGAGCAATCGCTCGTGTCGCTGGGCACGGACATGATCAAGACCCTGGTCATCAGCGAATCCGTCTTCCAGACCTTCAACAGCTTTCCCCATTCCGGCAGCACGGATTTGCGCGCTTTCTGGAAAAGCTCGCTGTCGGCCGCCGTCATGGCGCGCGCGCTGGCCAAGGCCATGGCCTATCCGCACGTCGAGGAAGCGTATCTGGCAGGCTTGCTGCACAACGTGGGCCGTCTGGCCTTGCTGGCCACGGCGCCGAAGGAATACGCGTTCAATTTCACGGCGCGCGACGATGCCGCCCTGTGCGCGGTGGAGCAGCGCACCTTGCAGATCACGCATGCCGAAGCGGGCGCCTGGCTGATCGAACGCTGGCATCTCGATTCCTTCCTGGCCGACAGCGTGCTGTATCACCACGAACCGCTGGCGCGCCTGGAGGCCAGCCATCCTTTGATCCGCATCGTGCGTCTGGCGCACCTGCTGTGCTGCCATGCCGACGATGCGGAATCGATCACGCAGGCGGCAAGCCTGTGCGCGCTGGATGTCGAGGTACTGGAAGACCTGGCCGGCAGCGTCGCGCGCCAGGTGGAGCAGGCCGCGCAGCACCTGGGCATCGACCTGGCTGGGGCG
Organism: Janthinobacterium lyxosi; assembly: GCF_051380665.1. Taxonomy (NCBI): domain Bacteria; kingdom Pseudomonadati; phylum Pseudomonadota; class Betaproteobacteria; order Burkholderiales; family Oxalobacteraceae; genus Janthinobacterium; species Janthinobacterium lyxosi. Next base: position 123,594 of record NZ_JBNYXM010000009.1, on the reverse strand, counting down.
GACGATATCGTCACCCCGCCCGCGTATGCTCCGCCATCCGTCGATCCGGTGCAGCAGCGCCTGTCCGACGAAGTGCGTAACATGGTGCTGGTATCCGAAGTGGGCCAGACCTTTGCCCGGCAGCAGGGCGAGAGCAGCCTGCTCGAAGCCATCACGCGCTCGGCGCGCATCCTGTTCGACTTTGACACCGCCGTCATCCTGCTGCAAAACCCCACCGGCCATGCGTTGATCGGCGTGGCGGCGGGAGAACATCAGCAACGCCTGGCCGGTTTCTCGATCCCGCTGGCCAAGGGCGGCCCGCTGGCCGCCTCGGCGCTGGAGTGCAAGCAGGCGTTCTTAAAGCGCGACATGCCGGCGCTGGGCATCGTCGAGGAGCAGCTGTTCCGCATTCTCGGCACAGACAGCCTGGTCTGCATACCGCTGGTGGCGGGCCAGCGCAGCCTTGGGGTACTGATCGGCGGCGTGGCGGCGTGGCAAATTGCCGCCTGCCAGAAGCGCGAGGGTTTTCTGCGCGCGTATGCCAACCAGGCCGCTACGGCGCTGGAAACGGCCATCAGTGCGCGCGGCCTGGCTCGACGCCAGCTCGATCACGTGGCCGAGGAATACCGCGCCGCGTCGCGCCGCGTCGTGCATGAAGTGAATAACCCGCTGTCCATCATCAAAAACTATCTGAGCGTACTCGATCACAAGCTGGAGAAACAGGAGCCGGTCAGCGGCGAGATGGCTATCCTGAACGAGGAAATCGACCGTGTCGGGCAGTTGATCGGCGGCCTGGCCGATTTGCAGCCCGTGGACGCGGGCGGCGTCACCGATTGCGCGCGCGTGGTCGACGATGTGCTGCGATTGTTCCGCGCCACCGACTTCCTGCCGCCGAAGATCGAGGTGGTCACGCGCATGCAGGACGCGCCATGCGAGGTGGAGGCCGATGCCGACATGCTCAAGCAAATCCTGCTCAACCTGCTGAAAAACGCCGTCGAAGCGCTGCCCGATGGCGGACGCATCGAAGTGGCGAACCGGGGCCACGTCAACCGCGACCGTCGCCTGTATCTGGAGCTGTGCGTCAGCGATAATGGCGCCGGCCTGGCGCCGGAGGTGCTGGCCAATCTGTTTTCTCCCGTGCGCAGCAACAAGGACGGGGCGCATCACGGCCTGGGCTTGTCCATCGTGCATGACCTGGTTACCCGCCTGCATGGCGTGATTGGCTGCCGCAGCAGCAAGTCCGGCACGTCGTTTGAAATTTTACTGCCCATTCCCGTGCCGACGAGCGCTGCAGCCGCGCTGCCCGCACTTGGCAATACCGCCTTGTCTTCGTAACGACCATGAACTCCTCCGCCATTCCATTTGACCTGGAAAACAGCCCGCGCATCCTGCTCGTCGATGACGAGCCCCGCCTGCTCGCCTCCCTCCACGAATTGCTGAAGGACCGCGGCTACCAGCTGTACACGGCTACCTGCGGCAGCGAGGCGCTGGCGCAGTTGTCGAAACTGCGCTTCGACCTGATCCTGCTCGATTTGCGCCTGCCCGACATGAGCGGCCATGAAATCATGGACCATATCAACCGGCGCGGCATCGAGGGCGACGTGATCGTCATGAGCGGCGACGTCGGCATTGAGGCTGCCATCGGCGCCCTGAAACGTGGCGCCTACGATTATTTGCGCAAGCCCTACAGCCGCGAGGAGCTGCTCAAGACGGTGGAGAACGCGCTGCAAAAGTGCAAGCTGGCGCTGGAGAACGAGCGCATCGCGCTGCAGCTGGAAAACTCGGAAAAGATGTACCGCTACCTGGTCGACAGCTCGCCCGACATCATCTACACCTTGAACCACGAAGGCCGTATTACCTTCATCAACGACAGGGTGCACCAGTTGCTGGGCTTCAGCCGCGAAGAGCTGATCGGCAGTCATTACTCGATCCTCGTGCACGATGAAGACCAGGAACGGGCGCGCTATGCCTTCAATGAGCGCCGCCTCGACGAGCGCGCCTCGCGCAATGTGGAACTGCGCCTGAAGTGCCATAGCGGCAGCGGCAGCGACCGTACCTTCAACAACACGCTGATGACGATTCCGCTCAATTCGATCGGCATGCACAGCCACGATCAGGAAGCGAAAAAGCAGGAATACTTCGGCACCTATGGCGTGGCGCGCGACATCACCGACCGCAAGCGCGCCGAGGAAGTCATTTCTTACCAGGCTTATCACGACATCCTGACGGACCTGCCGAACCGCATGCTGTTCAAGGATCGCCTGGGGCTGGCCGTGATTCAGGCGCGGCGCAAGCTGACGGAACTGGCCGTGATGTTCATCGATCTCGATCGCTTCAAGCTGGTCAACGACACCCTGGGCCACGTCAAGGGCGACGAGTTGCTGCAGCAGGTGGCGCTGCGCCTGAAGGATTGTCTGCGCCGCGGCGATACGCTGGCGCGCCAAGGCGGCGACGAATTCACCATCGTGCTGCCGGAGCTGCGCGACCGCCAGGATGCGCGCCTGATCGCCGACAAATTCCTCGAATGCCTGCACCAGCCCTTCGATCTCGATGGCAACCAGGTGCATATTTCGGCCTCCATCGGCATCGCCATCTACCCGGGCGACGGCGAGACCATCGACGAGCTGCTGCGCCATGCCGACATCGCCATGTACCAGGTCAAGGCGCTGGGCAAGAATGGCCACAGTTTTTATCACGAGTCCATGCTCGATGTGTCGCACCAGAAGATCGCGCTCGAGCAAAGCCTGCGCAAGGCGCTGGAGCTGAACCAGCTGGAGATGTATTACCAGCCGCAGGTGGATGTGATGACTGGCCGCATCGTTGGCGCCGAAGGCCTGATGCGCTGGAACCACCCGCAGCGCGGCTTGCTGACGGCCGGCGAATTCCTGCCGTTTGCCGAGGAAAACGGCTTGATGCTGCCGATCTCGGACTGGATGCTGGGCGCCCTGTGTCGCGACCTGGTGCAGTGGGACGCGGCCGGCGGCGAAGCCGTGCGCCTGTCGCTGAATCTGTCGCCGCAATACCTGGACCGGGGCGACTTTTTCGAGAAGATGCGCGGTGCGCTGACGCGCTATGGCATCGCGCCGGAAAAGATCGAAGTGGAAATCACGGAAAACATCTGCATCCGCAATCCGCAATATGCGATTGAGCAGTTGAACAAGCTGTGCCAGCTGGGCGTGTCGGTCGCCATCGACGATTTCGGCACCGGCTATTCTTCGCTTTCATATCTGCACCGCTTCCCCATCCACACCATCAAGATCGACCAGTCGTTCGTGAAGGAAATCCACGACGAGCACGGACACTATCCCGTCATCCTGGCCATCATCTCGATCGCGCGCGGACTGGGCCTGCACCTGATCGCCGAGGGCGTGGAAACGGAAGGCCAGGCGCGCTATCTGCAGGACAAAGGCTGCACCACGATGCAGGGCTATCTGTACCACCGGCCCATTTCGCTGGGCAGCTTCATCGGCGTGCTGCAGGAGCAGAATCGCCTGCTCGCCGATGTCGCACCGGGGGCACCGCTGCCGCTGGCCATCGAGGCCTGATCCATGCCGCTTGCCGATCCCCGCTACACGGCCGACTACCTGCGCCTGAAAGGACTGGCCGAGAAGGGCAATGCGAATGCCCAGCACAGCCTGGGTTTCATGTATTTCAATGGCCAGGGTATCGAGCAAAGCTATGCGCTGGCATTGCACTGGTATGGCCTGGCTGCCGCGCAGGGACTCGAGCACGCGCAATACAACCTGGGTGTCATGTGCCAGAAGGGGCAGGGCGTGGCGCAGGATTTTGTGCAGGCCGCGCACTGGTACCAGCAGGCGGCCGAGCAAGGTTACGCGGCGGCGCAGTACAACCTGGGCTGGCTGTATGCCAAGGGCCAGGGACTCGCGCAAGATAGCGGGCTAGCCATGCTGTGGTTCAGCCGCGCGGCCGAGCAGGGCGACGCGGGCGCGCAAAACAATCTGGGCATGATGTATGACAATGGCAAGGGCGTGCCGCAGGATTTCGTGCAAGCCATCGCCTGGTATCGCAAGGCGGCCGAACAGGGCTATGCGCGCGCCCAGTTCAACCTGGGCCTGCGCTACGACAATGGCCAGGGCGTGCGGCAGGACCGTCAGCAGGCGACCGCCTGGATGCGCAAGGCGGCCGAGCAAGGCTATGCGCCGGCCCAGTTCAACCTGGCGCTGCGCTATGAAAACGGCGACGTGCTGCCGCAGGATAGCGGGCAGGCGATCACCTGGTACCGGCGCGCGGCCGAGCAGGGCCACGCCAGTTCGCAGTTCAATCTGGGTCTGATCTATGACAATGGCCAGGGCGTGCCCTGCGATAAGCAGGCGGCACTTGACTGGTATGTCAGGGCGGCAGGGCAGGGGCACGCGGCGGCCCAGCACAACCTGGGCCTGCACCATGAACATGGCGCGCAGGACTATACCCAGGCGCAGGTGTTCTATCGCCAGGCGGCCGGGCAAGGCTTTCCCGCCGCGCAATATCAGCTGGGACACCTGCATGAGCATGGACAGGGCACGCCAGTCGATGCGCAGGAAGCCATCTTCTGGTACCGCAAGGCGGCCGACCAGGGACATGTGCGGGCGCAGTTCGACCTGGGCCTGCGCTACGAACATGGCCAGGGCGTGCCGCAGGATCTGTCGCTGGCGCTGGAGTGGTACCGCCGCGCTGCCGAGCAGGATTACGCACCAGCGCAATACATGCAGGGCGTTTTGCACGACCGCGATGATGGCCCGGCGCCCGACAGCCAGCTGGCCTGCACCTGTTATTGCCGTGCCGCCGCGCAGGGGCACAGCCTGGCCCAGTTTGCGCTGGGGCTGCGGCATGACAATGGCCAGGACGTGCCGCAGGACTATGCTGCCGCCTGGGACTGGTATGCGCTGGCCGCGCGCCAGGGCCATGCACGGGCACAAATGAATCTGGGCTTGATGGCGGCCAGCGGCCAGGGTGGCCCGCTCGATTTGCAGCAGGCCTACATCTGGCTGTCAATGGCGGCGGCGGCCGGCGTGGCCGGCGCGGAAAAATCCTTGCGCCAGACAGCGGCGCGCATGCGCGAGACAGATCTGGCGCGGGTGCGCGAACATCTGGCGGCGATAGCAGGCTAAGCCATACCGTCCGCGTTAGCGTGCGCGGATACAACAGCAGGTGCTGTATAGTCCTTTCCCTTCGCCATCTGTGGCGCCCCTTGTTTCCTCCGGACGCAAAAAATTGCTGCAGTATTTGCAGTTTTGATGTGCTAAGGTTCCAGAAGAAGGTGGTCTGTCTATTCTTTAGAAAAGGAAAACCATGCGCCTGAACCCTTTCCCTGGCCGTCTGTCCGCCATCCTGTGTGCCTTGGCGTTGCTGTCGTCCGGCGCAGGCACCGCCGGTCCCCTGGATGCCCTCAGCAACCAGGATACCAGCAATGGCTTGAAAGCCGCGCTGGAAGCCGGCTCGGCCGCCGCCGTTGCCAAGTTGGGCATCGAAAATGGCTTCCTGAACAACGACAAGGTCAAGATCAAGTTGCCCGGCATCCTGGAGCAAGCCAAGCCTTTGTTGAAAATGACGGGGCGCGGCCAGCAATTGGACGATCTGGTGGTGGCGATGAACCGTGCCGCCGAGTCTGCCGTACCCATGGCCAAGCCTTTGCTGCTCGGTGCGGTGAAGTCGATGAGCGTGACCGATGCGAAAAATATCCTGTCCGGTGGCGACACGTCGGTGACGGACTTTTTCCGCCAGAAAACATCAGCGCCGCTGGCCGTCAAATTCCTGCCCATCGTGAAATCCGTCACCGACCGTTCCGGCCTGGCCAGCAAATACAATAGCACCATGAGCCAGATCGGCAAGACGGGACTGGTGCCGCAGCAACAATCGACGGTGGAAGGCTATGTTACGGACCGGGCGCTTGACGGCCTGTACCTGATGATAGGCGAGGAAGAAAAAGCCATCCGCAGTAATCCGCTCGCTTACGGCAGCAAGATTATCGGCAAAGTATTTGGCAGTTTGAAGTGAGTATTGAAGCGCGCTGCGAAACCGCAGGCAGCGTTTGCGCCGCACTGACAGGTGTAGCGCTAGGGAAACAAGTTAAGCATTTGCTACAAGAAAACAATGTTAAAATTCTGCGACATACATTCCTGGGGCATGGTTAAGCAACGATCAATTGCCCGGAAGTGCCGAGTTTTAGTGGCGAACTGATGCGTGGCATTGCGAGATGCCCGTCGGTTGGCCTTTTTTCGTTTTATTCACGTTTCCCCAAGCTCATTGATTTTCTGAAGATATAGTCAGAAATTCCAGGTGCAGGATATTTTAGGTAGCCGGATTTGTTAAGCGTACTCAGAAAATCAATCAAATATACCTGGTGTGGCTGCTTGGTGCTTGGCGCGCCTTCGGCGATTGCCGCGACGCCGAATCATGGCGGTCAATCCGGGTATATCAATATGCCCAGCGCCGTGGTGGAAACAGACGGTACCTTCAGCGTCGGCTACAGCTACGACAGCCCGTATGGCCAGTTATGGGCCACGGCGAATATCCTGCCTTTCCTGCAAATGACGGGACGTTATGTGTCGATAACGGGCATTGCTGGTTTTACCAACGTGCCAGGGGATTATGGCAGTGGCTATGGCCGTTACAAGGATAAAGTCGTCGACGGTAAATTGCGCCTGTGGACGGAAACGCAGTGGATGCCATCTGTCGCAGTCGGCATGACGGATCTGTTCGGTACCGAGCTGTTCAAGGGGCAATATGTTGTTGCCACCAAGACTTTTGGCGCCAGCAAGAATATCGAAGCGAGCCTGGGCTATGCGCACAAGCGTCCGGACGGCGTGTTTGCCGGCGCGCGCTGGACCCCGACCGCACTGCCGCGCTGGTCGGTGGTGGCTGAGTACGATAGCACCAACTATCTGCGCGACTTCCGTGCCAGCGAAACGACTGCCGGCAAGCGCCGCAAGGGCGCCTCCGTGGGCCTGGAATACCGCTGGGGCTGGCTTGCCCTGCAAGCGGCACGCAACCGCGACCAGTTCAGTGTGAATGCTTTTGTCAGCATTCCGTTTGGCGAGCGCGAGTTTGTTCCCAAGGTGTATGAACCAGCGTATTTCGTGGACGACAAGAACCCTCCGCCGTTGCCGAGCAAGGAAGAATGGCACCGCGACGCCGTGTACGGCGCCGATCTGGTGAAGGCGCTGGTGAAGCAGGACTACAAGAATATCCGTGTCGAGCAAGAGGGCAATGTCCTCAGCCTGAGCCTGACCAACAGCCGTATTTCGAACATGGGCCGCGCTGTTGGCCGTGCCGCGCGCACTGCCGTCGCCTTCACGCCGAAGGGCGTGACGACCCTGCGCATCACGTACACCAAGCTGGACCAGCCAATCGCCACCTACGAATTCTTTGATTTGCCAAAACTGAACGACTATTTGGCAGGCAAGATCGATCGCAAGGCTTTTCTCGACGTCGTGCTGCTGCGCTATCCTGAAAAAAGCGATGTCATCCGGGACGATCAGCAAGGCTGGCTGCAGGAATTCCTCGACAAGCCGGCGCCCGTCGTGGCCGCTGCACCGGCTGCCGCGCCGGTACCTGCCATTGCGTCAACTGCGCCTGCCGTGTCCGCGCCAGCTCCCGCCAAGGCTGTCAACGTCCTCAAGGACGATGGCAAGCTGGCCGTCGGTATCGGCGTCGATGGCGACGTGGTGCAGATCAAATCGCTGGACCGGGAGGCGAACCGCTTCAAGGTCGCCCCCAAGGTGGGCTTCTTCTTCAATGATCCGAGCGGCGCCTTCCGCTATTCGATCTCGGCCGTGGCCAACTATGATCGCCGCCTGGGCGACGGCCTGTACCTGAATAGCGCCGCCAGCCTGCAGTTGCTGGAAACGGTATCGGGCGTCAAGCAGCCATCGAACAGCAACTTGCCACACGTGCGTACCGATATCGCGGAATATTTGCGCGGCGGGCGTTTCTCGCTGAGCCGTGTCTTGCTGAACAAATACAACAATCCTGCCGAGCGCGTATATACCCGCATGTCGGCCGGCCTGTATGAAGACATGTTCCGCGGTGTGGGCGGCCAGGTGCTGTACCTGCCGAAGGATAGCCGCTGGGCGGCCGACGTGGCTGTCGATGCCTTGCAACAGCGTGGCTACAAGGGCTTGCTCGACTCGCGCGATTACAAGACGGTGACGGCGATCGGCTCCCTGCATTACCGCTTGCCGCACGACATTACCGTCACGGCGCGCGCTGGCCGCTTCCTGGCCAAAGACACGGGCGTGCGCATGGAATTCAAGCGCCGCTTCCAGTCCGGTATCGAAGTCGGCGCCTGGTACACGCATACGAACGGCAACGATATCACCAGTCCTGGCACGCCATCGAAGCCGTACCAGGACCGTGGCATCTTCCTGTCCGTGCCGCTGAACAGTATGTTGCCAATGGACACGCAATCGACGGCCGGCTTTGCCATTGCGCCATGGACGCGCGACGTGGGCCAGATGGTGGCTTCGCCTGGCGACCTGTACGACATGTTCGAGCGCCCGCGCGCTGACATGCACAGCTACGATGGCCTGGGTAACTTTGCCGAGCGCCCGGACGAACGGCACCTGCCTGCCGTCAATCCGCCAGACCGGCCGTTTGTCAGCCCATGGCCCGCCATGCGCGCGCGCCTGGAACAATCCGCATCTGCTACGCCTAGCGCCCCTGAATGGCTCAAGGCGACGGCGGTAGTCGGGGGCGTGGTGCTGGCATCAGCCCTCAGCGACAAGCCTGTCGACCGTTTCGTGAAGAAACATGAAGATTCCAAGGTCTACCGCAACTGGGACAAGCTGGGCAAAGCCATGCCATACGCGGCAGTGGGAGCGGCTGCGGCCGCCTTCGCCCTGGGCGATGAGCGCATGCAAAATACGGGACTCATTTCCCTGCAATCGGTTGCCGCGGCCACGGGCGTGGCGGTGGCTGGCAAATATGCGTTTGGCCGCGCCCGTCCAGAGGAAGACCTTGGAGCGTGGAGCCGTGTCGGCAGCGGCAGTTCCCGTTCGAATTCATCCTTCCCTTCCGCGCATGCCGCCATCGGCTTTGCCGCCGTGACGCCATTTGCCAAGGAATACGATGCGCCCTGGTTGTATAGCGTGGCCGCCGTGGGTTCCGCCGGCCGCGTATTTGGCCGCAAGCACTGGGTGTCCGACACGGTCGCCGGCGGCATCGTCGGCTACGCCATGGGCAGCTGGCTGTGGCACGCGCAGCGCGACCAGAGCAAATCGGGTTTGTCGATCAATCCCGGCCCGAAAGAAATCAGCGTGACCTGGCAGGGCAAGTATTAAGCGCGCATGGCGCCCCCTTTACTCATACAACATCATTCATCCAGACAAAGACCAGCATGAAAAAGCAACTTCGTACTTCCTCGCCGTTCGTGAAACACATGATTTTCTCGGCTTGCCTGATGGGAATGGGTTCCGCCTTTGCACAAGACCTTGGGACAAGTGACACGCCCAAAATGCAATCGATGGAGACTGGCAGCGGCCTGCCGGCCATACGTAGTGGCCGCAGTGAACAGCGGCAGGCGCAGAACCCGCCCGCCAGCCGTCCGGCCAAACGCTCTGTTGCCGAAGCCGGTGCATTTGAGGTCTATGCGGAAGGCGTGACCGGACAAAAATTGAATATGTTTGGCAAGGATTTGTTCAGCGACGTGCCATCCACCTTCGCTCCCTTCGATGGCGCGCAAGTGAACCAGGATTATGTCATTGGCACGGGTGACGAGTTGCAGGTGCGTGGCTGGGGCATGGTCGATATCGACGTCAGCGCCACGGTCGACCGCAGCGGCGCGATCTTCATTCCCCGCGTCGGCTCCGTCAAGGTCAGCGGCGTGCAGTACAAGGATTTGCAGGGCTACCTGAAGAAAGCTGTCGGCAAGATTTACACCAACTTTGAATTGACGGCCAGCATCGCCCAGACGCGCGCCGTGCAAGTGTATGTGGTCGGCCACGCCGTGCGTCCCGGCACCTATACCCTGAGCGCCATGAGCACGCTGTTGAACGCCCTGTTCACCTCGGGTGGCCCGGACGCCACGGGTAGCATGCGCAACATCCAATTGAAGCGTGGCGCACAAACCGTCAGCACCTTCGACTTGTACGACATGCTGGCCAAGGGCGACAAGAGCCGCGATGTAACCCTGCGCGATGGCGATGTCATCTATATTCCGGAAGTCGGTCCCTTGGTGGCCTTGACCGGGAACGTAAAACAGCCCGCTATTTTCGAATTGAAAGGCAATGCCAGCCTGGCCGATGTATTGAGCTGGGCCGGCGGCTTTGATTCGGCAGCGGAAACGAAGCAAGTGATCGTTGAAAAGAACGTCGACAATCAATACAAGACGGTGGTGGAACTGATCGCCGACAAAACCGTCACCAGCACCCAGCTGGCGAATATCCCGGTGAAACCGACCGATGTGCTGCGCGTGTTTGCGCCGGGCGCCGTGCCGGTGCAGGCACAAATCCAGAACGAGTACGTGCGCGTGGCCGGCGAAGCCAGACAAAGCGGCATCTTTCTGCTGAAGAAAGGCGAGACCTTGCGCGAGTTGATCGCCCGTGTCGGCGGCGCCAATGAAAATGGCTATCTGTACGCCACCCAATTGAATCGCGAATCGGTACGCCGTGCCCAGCAAGCCAAGTTGAATGAAGTGGCGGACCGTTTCGAACGCGACCTGGAGTCGAATGCTACCCAGCGCATGGCCGCCTCTGGCGACAAGGAAAATGCGGCAAAAACCGCCGCCGAGGTGGAGCAGCAGCGCCGTATCGTGCAGAAACTGCGCACCATCAAGGCTGAGGGCCGCATCGTCCTCGATTTGCCTGGTGTTGAGACGCAAATCAAGAACTTACCCGACTTGCCCTTGCAGGATGGCGATACCATTCTGATCCCGCGCCGTCCAGGCACGGTGGATGTGCTTGGCTCGGTATTCCAGCAAAACGCCTTTGTCTACCGCCCACAACGCACGGTGAACGATTATGTCCAGCAAGCTGGCGGCATCACCGTCACGGCGGATAAATCGGAAATGTATGTGATACGCGCGGACGGTACTGCACAGAGTGGGCAAAGTGCTGGCTGGTTCAGCGGCCTTGGCGGCACGGCATTGAATCCGGGTGATACCGTGGTGGTGCCGGAAAAAATCGACCGCAGCACGTTTATGCAGAGTTTGAAGGAATGGACCACGATCTTTTATCAGTTTGGTCTGGGCGCTGCGGGGTTGAAGGTGTTGAAGAATTAAGTGCTTTTTAAAAAGAACAATCAACCCATCATAAGAGAGAAAGTAATGCAGAGCAATTTGAAAAGGGATGTTGATAATTCGCCTTTGTCGCTAGGAAAATCCGATGCGATACATTTTCTTGATTTACTAATTATTGCAGCGCGTTACAAATATTTAATTATTTTATGTCCGTTATTTTTTGCTGCAATCTTCTTTACTGCAGGATTTCTATTGCCTGCAAAATATACATCCAAGGCAATGGTTATGCTACCTCAACAGCAAAGCTCTGGAGCTGCGGCCCTTCTGGGGCAAATTAGTGGTATGGGTGCTGTTGCTAGTAACTTGAGTGGTTTAAAAAATCCAAATGATTTATATGTCGGATTATTACAGAGCCAGACGATTGCAGATAAATTAATCGAACGATTCGATTTGAAAGCGCGTTATAACGTTAGAACTTTTGACGATGCCAGAAAAAAACTCGAGAAGAAAAGCGATATCAATAATGGCAAGGGGGGATTGATAACAGTTCTCACACAAGACACGGATCCAAAATTTTCTGCTCAGTTGGCAAATGCATATGTGGAAGAGCTAATTCGTTTGACGAGCACATTGAATTTTTCAGAAGCATCTCAACGCCGGGCTTTCCTTGAGAAAGAGTTGACTGATGCAAAGATCAAGTTGGCTGATGCTGAGCAAAGGCTAAAAAACAGTCAGGAAAAAAGTGGAATGATACAACTCGGTGCGCAAGTCCAGGGTTTACTTACTGGTGTTGCTCAGTTGAAAGGAATGATTGCAGCAAAAGAGGTCCAGTTAAATACCATGCGTAGCTTCGCCACAGCGCAAAATCCAGAGTCGCGCCGGATGGAAGAGGAAATTCGTGGCCTTAAGAACCAACTCAGCAAGTTGGAACAGGGATCATCACGTAATGGCAACGGTGTTTCTGTCGTAACGGAAAAAATTCCTGAAGTCGGGTTGGAATACATCAGACATGTTCGGGATGTTAAGTATTACGAATCAATATTTGAAATACTGGCAAAGCAATTTGAAATTGCAAAGCTGGATGAAGCCAGAGATTCTGTTGCAGTGCAGGTAGTCGATGTTGCTGTCGCAGCGGAAAAAAAGAATGGTATGTCTCTGGCATTGTTAATTTTGGCAGGCATATTTTCCGGTTTCCTCTTCGCTGTATTTTTCATATTTGCCAAGGAAAGCATTGCGGAATCGCGGACTAAAAATTTGGCGAAGTGGCTAGAGTTGAAAAGTAAATTATCTTGATTTTCATTTTTCTGAGTATAATCGTACTCAAAAAATAATATCTTTCGCTATGCTAAAAACTGGAGCATAAACTACCTTGTTTTTTATATGTGCATTAATTGTCGGAATACTGGACATGGCTATCGTCGGATATGCTGGATCACGCCTTGGTGAAATAGCTATCATGGTCTGCTTATTTCCGGCGGTCTTTCAAAGTTTGCTGGTAAAAAAGAATTTTATTTATTTTATTTTAATTATTTTGTTGCTTTTGACTTCCGCATCTATAGGGAAAGAAAATATATTTTGGACCTTTAAGATATGCATTTTCCTGGCTTATGCGTCGGCGATGCGGTTTATTATTACTAGAAATATCCTGGCCGGTATGTTTGGTATGTTGTGCGGATGGAACTTGTATGCCTTTTTCATGGTATTGACGGGTTCTTCATTTCTGGCAAAATATGTCTTGCCTCATCTATGTCTTTTTATAATAGCCGCTTTTTTTTATGATGCGATAAAGAGCGTATTGTATAGAAATATAGCATGTCTTTTTTCCGTTATGGCATTTTTTGTTGCCATTAGTTCCAATAGTAGGGGCCAAATACTATTGACAATAGTTGCCGGAATATTTTGTTTCTTATATTTTATGCGAGTAAGAATTAAATATTTAATATTTGGAATATTTATGTTCCCATTGATTTATATAGCAGTGGGACTTTATAATTACTTGCATCTTGCATCATTATTGCAAGGTGCGGATGGATTGGCTCAGGTAAATGCCGGAGATCTGGAGCGATCTACAACTATTTTCTATTCTATTTCAATGCTGCCACAAAACTTATTTGGGCAAAATATTGATAATATAAAAATTGGCATGGGATCATATTTGAACTTGCTTATAGATGCCGAGATTCAAACAATTTCGGCGCACAATATTTTAAGCGACTCTTTATTATATATAGGTATAGTAGGTGGTGCGTTGATGCTTTTTATCTATAAGAGATTTTTGCAATTAGCAAATCGTGCTCTGAGCCAGATAAAAAGAACAAAACTGGCTGCTACAGGACTGTCGGCCCTGGTTGCCGTTGGCTATATAATATCTACGTCACCTGTTGCCGGTTTGGAACGCGTGGAAATATTGTATTGTATAACATTATTTTGGTATGCTTTTTTTGAAGTTAAAAATAATATTTCCGAAAAATAAAAATGAAGATTTTATATTTAATCAATTCACTTAATATAGGTGGCGCTGAAGTTTTACTTCTTAATATTACAGAGAATTTGAAGCTAAAAGGCCATGAGGTTACGATTTTATGTCTTGAAGATGGCCATGATCATATAAAAGAAAAAGCAAAAGAAAAAAATATAACGTGGATAACTTTAGAGGGGAAAAGGTACTTTTCTCTCTTTGAAATGCTGGCATATGTAAGAGCGAATGGGCCGTATGACATATGTCATACTCATTTGTATCCTGCATTTTTATATGGCGTAATTTTAAAGCTTTTTTCGTCAGTAAAGGTGCTATTGCACTCTGAACATAATACGACAAATAATCGTCGTAAATGGTGGTTCAAGCCAATTGATCGTTTCTTATATCGCTGCGTTAATTCTGTAGTATCAATCAGCGAGGGTGTTTCAAAAGAACTTGTCAAGTGGCTACCTGAATTAGATTCTAGGATAACGGTTATTTTTAATTGTATAAATTTTTCGGAAAAAAAAGAAGTTTATTCTTTAGATGAAAATTTAAAACTGTTGTGTGTTGGACGTCTAGTAGAAGATAAAAATATTTTCTTACAATTGAATGCTTTGAAATATGCTGAAAAAACATGTATAGATTATGTTGGGAATGGCCACTTATTGCAGGAGCTGAACGACTATGCATACAAGCAAAACGTAAATCACAAAGTTCGTTTTTTAGGCCCTATAAAGAATTTAGAAACCATCTATAAAAATTACGATGCGCTGGTACACTCCTCAAAAATTGAAGGCTTTGGCCTTGTTGTCGCAGAGGCAATTTCTGCAGGATTACCTGTCATCGTAGGAAATATATCTGGCGTACGAGAGGTTGCGGGAGACCTTGGGATATACTTTGACGTGAATGATGAGAAATCATTGGTCGATAAAATTAATATATTTAAAGAGATGTCTGCCGAACAAAGAGCCGCTCTTGGTGCACTTTTGATCGAACGATCTCAGCTTTTTTCTATTGATAGTTATGTGAACCAGTTGACTACTTTATATCAGGAGTTGATCGAAGCAAAATGAAAGGATAAACTTGGTTTATACTAAGTCCGCATTTTTTGCCTTGGCAGGAAGAGTTATTTCAGCCGGGGCACAATTTCTTCTAACTGTCATCATTACCCGTTTTTCTGGTACAGAAGAAGCTGGAATATTTTTTTCCATCTATGTATGGATACTTCTGGCTTCTGCCATGGGACAGTGTGGTTTATCCATGGTGGCCTTGCGGTTGAGTGAGGTAGCAAGAGAAAATCAGGGACTAAAAATAAGAAGCATTCTGATAGTGACGATCGTTTCCGCTTTTATTCTGGGTGGAGGAAGTTTATTTTTCGCAAATTTCTTTATTGATATATTTTCTAAATCCAATGTTTCAATTGTTTTTTTGATGTTATGGGTTGCAGGATTCTCCATAAATCAAATTAATGCAGATATTTACAGAGGTCTAAATAATCAGATTGCTGCTGCTCTGCTGGGATCCATAGGCCTTATTGCCATGTTGTTAGCCGTAACAATAGTCCTTTTAAGTGGCGGTGCTTTTAATAATATTTTTATTGCCATCTCCATTTGCTGGTCCGTCATAGGAGTGGGAGGTATTTTCTTTACACTCAGAACTATCAAGGATCATAATATATTTAATCCTGGGAGAAATACGGTCTCGGCGAGCAGGGTTTATGAGGTGATGAGAGAGGCAGCCAAGTCCATGCTTGCTTCTATTTTTGCATTCATAGCTACACAAGCTGATCAATTAATTCTATCGAGTTTGTATAGCGCTCCTACTTATGCCATATATGCTGCCGGAGTAAAATGTGCACAAGTTTTTGGAATTGTTGCGAATATGCTTAATTCCTATATTGGGCCAATACTTCTTGCATCAATAAAATCAGGGAAAGATAATATTCAGGAAGTAATTCAAAAAAATAATAGACACGTATCTCTATTAATTATTCCCTTGGTAATGTTATTTGTTTTTTTATCAAAAATAATTGTCGAATTTTTATTCGGTAAAAATTACACAGATGCTTCCGTTATATTTTCGTTTTTCATCGTAGCCAGCGCATTCAATATTTGTACCGGACCTAAAGGCTTCTTATTATGGCTGCTTGGTCATGAGCGTACAGTTATAAAAATAATGACGTTTTTTGCCGCTCTTATTTCTATATTCTGTTGTATCGCGGTAGGTAACGTATCTATGACAATGATTGCATTGATTATTTCTATTTTTCAGATTTTTCAATATATTGTTGAAGGTTATTTTCTTAAGACAATAACAAAATTGAATATATTTAAATTTTAAAAGGATTTTTATGCGTGTTTCAGTAATCATCGCTACATATAATGCGGAGTCAACCGTTAAAAAATGTATAGAGAGTATTTTTTCTCAAAGTTATAGCGATATTGAAGTAGTAGTAATGGATGGCGGTTCTTCGGACCGAACAGTGGAATATGTGAATTCTTTTCAGTCACCGAAAGTTATCATTCGTTCTGAACGTGACAAAGGAATATATGATGCATGGAATAAAGGTATCGAGGGAGCGACAGGTGATTGGCTTGTATTTATCGGGGCGGACGATTATCTCGCTTCTTCTGAAGCCATTAAAAACGCACTTGAATTAATTTCGGCTGATAAATCTGACCAGCAACAAGCTATCTATTATGGCCGTCTGCTGGTTCTAGATGAGGCAGGCGTGGCGTTCGATGGCATTGGCTCAGAGTGGCGGGACCCATGGTCATTTGCTGGGCGTCATAAGTGGTGTCAATTTCCTATTCCAATCATGGCTGCGTTCTATCATAAATCCTGTTTCTTAAAGAATAGATTTGATATAAATTATAAAATCATGGCGGATATCAATTTTGTGTTGTCCGTCGCACGGAAACGTGCTCCTAAGTATATTGGCGACATTAATATTACGGAAATGGGATTCGGCGGAATTAGCACCAATCCAAAACGTAGTTTGTTGTTGTTACGTGAGGCGATTGCCGTTCGAAAATATCATGGTTTAAGTATTTTTAATGCTCAGTTCGCAATATTGAGTGTAAAGCTATTTTTGAAGTATGCGATCACAACTGTTTTTGGACCGAAAACGGGTATAAGACTAGTTGGGTTGATGCATAAAATAAAAAGAATGAAGCTGAAAAGTATCGATGCGAATAAAAATCATCCGGTAGCAAAGGAATTAAAATGAAGATTGGGTTGTTTCTTCAGCTTTTTCGTGCAATAAAAGTTATAACTTTAAATGAAGAAGATTTCAGAAAAGCCTGCCGTAGTCTCGCAAGACAAATAAAAATATCATTCAAGCCTGATTTGATCGTAGCAATACCGCGAGGGGGGTTGGATGTATATCTGAATATGAAAGATGATTTTTCTATCGTTCCTTACATTGAGTGTGCAATTTCACGTCCTTCAACAGACGTGAAAAAGAAAATTAATCTCAAGAGATTATTTAAGTATATTCCTTATTTTTTTCTGAATTTTATGCGTCGTATTGAAGCATTTATACGCGAAGGCCAGAGCTTGGGAAGGAAAGAAAAAAATAAGAAAAATATAAAATTAACGTGCCAAGGAAATGAAAATATAAAAAATATTTTGATTATTGACGATGCGGTAGACAGTGGCAGCACAATGAAATTGGTCCGGGATGCTGTAGCCGCTAAATTTCCAAATGCAGAAATTAGGACAGCGGCGCTGGTTGTTACGTTTGTTAAACCTATTATTTATCCTGATTATTATGCACATAAAAGTTGTCTGTTGAGATTTCCTTGGTCGGAAGATTTTAAATGAAAAAAGTAGCGGTTTTTGATTTTGATGGAACTTTAATACCATTTAATTCATTTAAGTTTTTTTGTATATTTTTCATGTTTACCTGTGTTTTTACACTCAGTTTTGGTTCTTTATGGCAAACATTAAAATTGTTTTATTCAAGAAAATTTAGAAATATTTCACATGTTGATTTTAAGGAAAAACTATGTGAATTGTATATGAAAATGGGTAATCCATTTTGTTCATTTTTTTCGAAATCATTAATACTATTTTTGCGAAAAGATATATTAGCAGAATTGAGAAAATGGCAATCTAACACCGAAGTAATTACTATTCTTAGTACGGCCGCCCCTAGCGCTTATGCTTTGAAGGTAGGCGACTTACTGAAGTGTGATATGACGATAGGAGCTTTTGGATACTCTTCAAATAATTTCCTTATTCATGAAAATATTGGATTCTTTAAAGCAGATAATTTGAGAAAACATTTTCATGGAGTGGAAAATGTACGATTTATTGTCGCATATAGTGATAGTCGTGATGATCTTCCATTATTTGAAATGTCAGAAATAAAAATATTGGTTTATCCTGGTAAAAAGGATATCGTGGCATTGGATGAAAAAAAAATTGAATATAAAATTTTTCTGTAGGGAGTCTGAATTAAAAAATTTAAATTCTTTGCAGTGAATTTTAATTTCGTTGAATATTTTTTATTGAGTTGATTAGGGAAATTTATGAAAAAAGTTGCATTAATTACAGGAATTACTGGGCAAGATGGCGCATACCTCGCTGAATTCTTGTTGAAAAAAGACTATATTGTGCACGGTATTAAACGTCGTACTTCACTCTTTAATACCGACCGAATCGATCATCTTTTTGAAGACATTCATGTCGACAATCCGCGCCTGGTTTTGCACCATGGTGATCTCACCGACTCGACAAGTCTGATCCGTATCATCCAGTTGGTTCAGCCAGATGAAATTTATAACCTTGCCGCACAGAGTCATGTGGCAGTTTCTTTCGAAGAGCCGGAATATACGGCTAACTCCGATGGCCTGGGTCCATTGCGTATTTTGGAAGCAATTCGTATCTTGGGTTTGGAGAAAAAAACCCGCTTCTATCAGGCATCCACATCTGAACTTTATGGTTTGGTGCAAGAAACGCCCCAAAAGGAAACCACGCCGTTTTATCCTCGTAGTCCCTATGCTGTGGCAAAAATGTATGCATACTGGATTACGGTTAATTATCGCGAGGCTTATGGAATCTATGCCTGCAATGGTATCTTGTTCAATCATGAGTCGCCAATCCGTGGCGAAACATTCGTCACCCGAAAAATTACCCGTGCATTGGCACGCATCAAATTGAATATGCAAGAGTGTTTGTATCTTGGTAATATCGATTCGCTGCGTGATTGGGGCCATGCACGAGACTATGTCGAAATGCAATGGTTGATGCTGCAGCAAGATAAAGCAGAAGACTTTGTTATCGCCACTGGAGAGCAGCATAGCGTTCGCGAATTTGTTACCTTGACTGCCAAGGAATATGGCATCGTAATGCGCTGGGAAGGTAGTGGCGTGGATGAGGTCGGTGTCATTGATGGTTTCCTGCCAGATGCGGAGGCGATGCCTCATCTGTCGATTGGCCAAGTCCTCATGCGCGTTGACCCACGTTACTTCCGTCCGACGGAAGTAGAGACGCTGTTGGGCGACCCAACAAATGCAAAACAAAAACTGGGCTGGTCGCCAACGACTTCGTTTGCCTCTCTGGTGACGGAAATGGCACAGGCCGATCTGGACCTGGCTCGTCGGGAACAGTTGATGCATGCTAGTGGATTCAAGGTCTATCCACGCGTCGGCACGTAATTCAGGAGAATGCCATGCGGATACTAATAACCGGCGGTAGTGGTATGGTCGGCAGCAATTTTCGTGAGCATGTGGCAGTAAAAAGCCATGAGTTACTGTTCCCATCCAGTCAAGATTTGAATCTTTTCTCGTATGAACAGACTGAAAAATTCATTCGTGAGGCGCAACCTGATCTGATCATTCATGCCGCCGGCCGGGTTGGTGGCATTCAGGCAAATATGCGAGAGCCAGTTCGGTTCTTGACGGAGAATCTGGATATGGGGCGGAATGTCATTCTTGCTGCCCGCGCTGCAGGAGTGAAGCGCCTGATCAATATCGGCAGCTCCTGCATGTATCCACGTAATCTGGATGTTCCGCTCAGCGAAGATATGATATTGACTGGTGAACTGGAACCAACGAATGAAGGCTATGCGATAGCTAAAATTACGGTTTCGCGCCTGTGTGATTACATTACGCGGGAAAATCCTGAATATCAGTACAAAACGGTCATCCCATGCAACTTATATGGACGCCATGACAAGTTTGATCCGCGCTGGTCTCATCTGATCCCAGCCATCTTGCATAAAGTGCATGCGGCAAAGCTGTTGGGACAGACGATGGTCGAGATTTGGGGCGATGGCACCGCGCGGCGGGAGTTCATGTATGCGGGCGACCTGGCTGACGCACTTTATAATGCTGCGGACAACTTTGACACCTTGCCAGGCACAGTAAACATTGGCCTTGGAACTGATTATTCAGTTAACGACTATTATGCAATTGCTGCTGAAGTGGTTGGCTATGAAGGTGAATTTGTTTACGATCTGAGCAAGCCTGTAGGAATGAAGCGTAAACTTACATCGATAGCACTTGCAAATACATGGGGTTGGAGTGCCAAGACATCGTTACGAGAAGGTTTGGCACTCACCTATGAATTCTATTTAAATACGGAGAAAAAATAATGTCCTATCCATTGGCAAGTACGACATGGGATCAAGCGGAATATACCGCCATACAAAAAGTTGTTGATTCTGGCATGTTTACGATGGGAAAACATGTTGTCGAATTTGAAAAAGACTTTGCCACTTACACCGGTAGCAAATATTGTGTCATGGTTAACTCCGGTTCATCGGCAAATCTGGCGATGGTCGCTGGGCTGATTTATCGTAAGGAAGGCGCCCTGCAACGAGGTGATGAGGTGATCGTGCCCGCGGTATCGTGGAGCACTACTTATTATCCTTTGTACCAGTATGGCCTGAAGATCAAGTTCGTCGACATTAATCTGGATACCTTGAACTACGATCTGGAGCAACTGGCTGCGGCAGTCACCGATAAGACACGCGCAATCATGACGGTCAATTTGCTTGGCAATCCCAATGATTTTGATGCAATCCAGAAAATCGTTGCTGGCCGCGACATCATTGTTCTTGAAGATAACTGCGAGTCGATGGGCGCAGAGTTCAACGGCCGCCAGGCTGGTACCCATGGCTTGATGGGCAGTTATAGCACATTTTTCAGCCATCATATTGCCACAATGGAAGGTGGCATGGTGGTAACCGATGACGAAGAGTTGTATCACATTCTGCTGTCCGTGCGCGCGCATGGCTGGACTCGTAATTTGCCAAAAGAGAATCTGGTATGTGGTACGAAGAGCGACGATCCGTTTGTCGAATCCTTCCGCTTCGTTCTTCCAGGTTATAACTTGCGTCCATTGGAAATGAGCGGTGCGATTGGCATTGAGCAAGTTAAAAAATTGCCAGGAATCATACAAGAGCGTCGTGCTAATGCGGCCAAATTCCTGGAATTGATGAAAGCTTATCCGGCCTTCCGGGTACAGGCGGAAATTGGTAAAAGCAGCTGGTTCGGTTTCAGCCTAGTCATCAATGCGGATGCGCCATTCACCCGAGCCGATGCAGTCGCAACTTTTGGAAAATTCCAGATCGATTGCCGTCCTATCGTTGCCGGCAATTTTGCAAAAAATGAAGTGGTCAAATGGTTTGACAGCTCGGTGCACGGAGAGCTGGTGAATGCAAACTACATCGATACCCACGGTCTTTTCATCGGTAACCACCACTACGGTCTTGACGAACAATTCAGTCTATTGAAAGAAGCTTTGGACTCGCTTCCAGCCTAAGAGTTTACATGCATCATTCAGCAGCGGTTAGTACTATGGTCGACTTCAATTGATTTCCGTCCTTATTGGCCGACTAATACAGTTTGTAATTGCATTAGTCGGTACTCGTCTCTTTGCCAGAATGTAGGAATGCTGATATTTTTCGAGAGTATGCTTATGGATGGTTATATGTATCTTTAATTTTGTTGATTGCTGGTGCCGATCAAAAACTCACCCACCTATCTCGTTATCGTGAAAGTTCCGTAGAGTAAGCGCGTACGTACTCGACTGGCTTAAAAACAAGTGCAGTGGATAGCTGTCGGTAGTTGTCAACAAAGATGTCGCGTCAAGTCATGCCGCTTGCTTTAGTGCTTCTGGCTGGCTCCGTTCCGGATTCAGCCAGACCTCCTCCTTTAATTATCAATCCCTAGTCGCCCGCCATCGTTCCGGACGCAACGGTTTCGCGGCCTCATAGACGGGTTTTCGGTGCCGCCAATGATTGAAAAAGAAATGTTAAGGGTGTAAGTAAATTTTTTGAAATGTCGGCAGGCCGGAGTAAATGACATGAAAAATCAATACAGATAGTGCCAGGATGCTACGTAGCCATTGAATATATAAATTTATTCTCATTCAATTTGTATCTCTGGTAGGTAGTGACTATTAATCTAATGTTGCACTTGGAGTTTGATACCGCTCACCATCATCAATCAAATTTGCTATTAGTTCAAGACGGCGGTGGACGGTTGTCTATTTGGGATCAAACTGATATAACAGATCGAATACAGCTGTATTATTTTCGATCTTTAGTGGCACCTTGTTGTTCACATTAAAAGTAGCAATGATAAGCGGCACTTGATTCGATATCTGTGACGAGTCAGGTTTGCACTTGAGTGCCATGTAGGTTTTGTCGGCACACCAAAATTCTGGCCGCAAGGGGTGATCAGAAAACACAATAATTTTAAAATTGTCCCCAAACACCGATTTGGCTCTTTGCACCGCCAGTCCAACTACCGAAGCACCGTATGCAATGTTGTCAGAATATTCTACACTCAAGGTCTTCAAATGAATTCCCATTAGCGGATGTGGCACCAGAAGGTGTGCAAATAGAATTCCTCCTTTTTGCCAGAAAGGCGCTTCCATCAGCGCTTTGTTCATGTTGTCACGTAAGGCTACTAATGATTTTCTGTCTGACGCGGACGCTTCGCAGCCCAAAAAATCAAGACTGTTGACCCCAGGGAAGCTGCAGGCCAATTCTGTGCCAGCTGACTTTATTGGAAAGGGAGAAAAAGAGCAGGAACGAAGGCCTTGAATGGAACAATAGCGGTGATAAAAACCCACGATGTCAATATTCTCCGAACTAGCCTTTACTTTGGAAAAATCCAATACTTTGCTTGTACTGCAGAGTTGCGTGGGCCCACAGGCCATTGATTGGTCAAAACTTGTCCTCATCCAAATGGCGGGAATGACGTTGATCGTGTTCTTGCCCGCCGGATCTATATTGCTTACTGTGACATGTAATCCAGCCTCCTGTAGTTGCTTGACAACAGGCCCGGCTGCGCTGGCACTGAGCTCATCTAATAACAAAACGATAGTGTTTTGCGATGGCATATTTGGAGCCGTTACTGTCGGTGGTTGATAACTTGGGCTTGGCCAGTAGACCGTGGAGGCATTCGTGTTTGCAAGCACCACGGGGAAAAAGATGAAAATCATTCCTCCGACGATTCCGGCCAAGTAAAGACGTTTCCAAGTGTCAATACTGATTTTGAGAGTTAATAGACTTGCGGTGATAGGCAATGCAATTGCGAGCGTTTTGTGCAAGGCATTGCTTTGCGTCGGAATCAATTCCAACTGCTTAAGGTAAGTGAATCCGACAAAGGACAACAACAGGGCTATGCCGACGTTTATCAGTTTTATTGTTGTGGCTTGCCCCAGTCCACAGCTTAGCAGTGCAACACAAACGATAACAAAGACAGCCAGCAGCCCAAAAGCGAGAGTGATTTCGCTCGCCGTGTGATACTGAAAGTACAGGCTGCTCCAGATCCAGTTAGTCTGCCTAAGCAACAGTACCGTGAGCAACGCCAGGGTCGCCGCATAAAGCGGCTGCCCTGCCCGCATTTCGCTTACATTTTCTTGAGTAGACATAGCGTGCGCAGTGTATTGGGTACGGAATAGGTAGCAACCGTATTGAAATATTGACTAAAGGCCGCCATTTGTACAGCCATAGAAAACTCTTTGGGCTCGCGCTTGCGCTGGCTGCACAGGTGCAAGACCATCGGATCAGTTTCATCGAGTAATTCAACGATCAGGAACTCGCGCGTAATGTGTGCTGCCATCTGCGCAACTTTCCCCATATGAATACCTTCAGATATCGCCAAGTGATGAATGAGCGCCAGCATCAACAGCATGTCGGCGCGCTGGTGCAGACGAGTCATGAGCGAAGGAAACTCATCGCCACACCAACCACGCCCGCCAACCATATCGCCCAAATTGGTGACGAGAGGGTGGATATTGGTGGCGTTGCTTTGCGAAAGCACAAGCTTTTGAATGGCGTCATGGTCCAGATCGACGGCGATCACGTCGGCACCGGTTCCGGCCGACAGAACCGTAAATTCTCCGGTGTTACAGCCGAGGTCCACCACCCAAGCTGGCGCGGTGTTTTCCAGCCATTCGCCTACCTTTTGAAATTTTGCAGTGGAAGCTTCGTCGGTATAGTGATGTCGCGTGTCGGTATAGTCAGCCCAATGGCTACGCGCCTGGTTGGGTTTTCCACCATTGAGCATGGATTGGCAGAAACCGTAGAGACTGCCATGTAGATGTTTCCCATCTTTTGCCGGTACTTGAGTGCGAGGTTGGGATTTGTTGTTACTTGCCACCATGAGTGGCCAGTATCGCGTCATGTATCGTTTGAGACCTAGCAAAGTACGAGCAACATCTGGTGGAATGCCATCGCGATAGGTGCTGTAACTTTGGTGCGGCTTCAGGCCACGTTGCTGCGACACTGCAAGTGGCAGCAGAAAATGACGAGTGAACTGGCCAAACGCCCACCACTGCGGCGTAGCAATCGGCTGGAACGAAAGGTGATCACAGAACATGGGCTGATTGCCCTGAAAAATTACGTTCCATGCCGAAGCGTCTTTCAGTTCATGCCCAGCACCGAGAATTTCACGCGAGATATCTAACGTGAGTTGTGCCGCCAAATAAAGTTGTGCGTCACACCACTCAAAAGGATAACTGACGAAAGGCAACTTAGGCGACTCGACTGTTTCGGGAGCAGTGAACTCGAACGGAATCAGCCTACCGGCTTCTACGAGCGTCGCAGCAGCTTTCGATCGAAGAAATTGCTTGGCGGTGGCGGTGGGGTGGATGCGACGAATGACTGTTTGTCCCTGAAATTCAATCGTACCTTCAGGATCACGCATCGTTATTTTTCTTCCGACTAAACAGCTTGGCGATCATTTGTCGAGGCTTCTTGAGAAATGTTAATGCTGCACCAATGATGGCAAAAATACTCTGTAGCAGCAGGAGGGCTGAGCCGGGATCGACATAGGCATAAGCCGGGGAAGAAAAAGCTACACAGAGCAGTACCGCCCGCAAGACGATCTTTAATTCGATGTTAATAAATTTCATTACTTCTGTACCTTTTCAATGCATTTATCAGGACGGATACCATTGGTGGCGTTCTCAAAGACCAAGTGCAACACCTTCTGCTGTAAGGTGCCGCCAGCGAAAATCTACCAACATCTCGCCACCCAGGAGCGCACAGTCGTTACGACCATGCGCGACGACCTGTGCTCCATCCGGACCATTGCTCAACGTCTTTGCTGCTCAGGCAGCACGATTGGCTGCGAAATCGCCGAGGGCAGATCCTGGACATGCAGAGCATTCGTATTCGCCCTCCCGAGATTGAGGACCGCCTCGTCCTCGGTCAATGGAAGGGCGACCTGATCAAGGGCGCTGGCAAGTGTTCGTCGGCGGACACGCTGGTCGAACGCACGACCGGCTTCGCGGCGCTGGCGGCCACCACCAGGACCGTCGTCGACAGCATCGCCGCTGTCCTCAACGGCGAACCAGCGGCGATGCGCAAAATGATGGCCTGCGACCAAGGCAGCGAGATGCACGGGCACAAAATCTTCATCGAGCGCACCGGCCTGCGGATTGACTCCGTCGATCCGCACGGCCCTTAGCAACGGGGGCAACTAGAACGCCAACAGTCTGCTGCACCAGTACCCCTCCTAAAGCATCGACTTATCGATTTGCTCCCAGGACGAGTTGAATGTCATTGCGCTGTCGCTCAATATGCGTCTACGGACCAGGATTGAATGTTTATACACAACACATAGCATTGCTATAACACCCAACGAACACTGTTCATTGACCCAGTGCGGCACTTGGAGTTTGAAATCGCCGGGCGTCAAATATATACCATCTGCCATACTGCCATACTATAGCGGATAGATGATTTGAGACAGAAGTTTAAGCCATATCGTGATACATGTCGGGACTCGTTGGCCGCGATGTGGCGCCGGTGCAACCGGCTGGCCACGCGAAGGCCCGATTCGTCGGCATGATTGAGGTCGTCCTTGTCCGTTTCGGATAGTTTCGAGAGATAGCGACGTTTTTGGTTTCGGTGGCATGCCGGAGTGAAGCGTTAAAACAGCTTCGTTTACAACTGCCATTTGTGGCGCCTACTAAGGTTGAACAATTACCATTTTTCATTCCTGTCTATAGGATCATATTTAACTTTGACACAACCTTAATGCGTCCCGCCAATCCGGAATGCGACAAAAAGTATCCATCAAGCGCTGTGATGACAGTACTGAATTGATCGGACGCTTCGCCGGTATAGGATAGTCTTGCGCTAATATCGGCTTTAGTTGTGGTTTTTTCGTAATTGAAGGATGGGCCATGATCGCTTCGGTAAAACCGAACCAGCTGGTCCTTCCTTGTGCCGTCAAATGATACAGACCGGAGCGTGCCTGCCACCATGCTTGCTGGTCGCTTGCCGCCAGGCTTTGCGCCACGATATGGGCGGTGGTGTCGGCGATAGTACGGCTCCATGTCGGTGCGCCGAACTGATCCGAAACGATGCTCAGCTCTTCGCGTTCCTGCGCCAAACGACGCATGGTCAGCAGGAAATTCTTGCCATGCGTGCTATAGACCCAGCTGGTGCGCAAGATCAGGTGGGGGATGCCGGTGGCATGGATCGCCTGTTCGCCGGCCAGCTTGCTGCTGCCGTACACATTGATCGGGCAGGTCGGATCGGTTTCGACGTAGGGCCCGTCTTTCGAGCCATCGAACACGTAATCGGTGCTGTAATGGATCATTGCAGCACCCAGTTTTTTTGCTTCTTCCGCCATCACGCCCGGTGCTTCGCCGTTGATGCGCAGTGCCAGTTCAGGCTCGCTCTCGGCCTTGTCAACAGCGGTGTAAGCGGCCGGATTGACGATCAGGGTCGGCTTGATGCGGCGGATCACGTCGCGCACCTGGTCCAGGTCGGCCAGGTCCATCTGGCTGCGGTCTAGCGCGATGATCTCTCCCAGACCTTGCAGGCTACGTTCCAGTTCGTAGCCGACCTGGCCGGTTTTTCCTGTAATTAAGATACGGCTCATATTTGTTTCCATGAAGGGTGGAGCGGCGGTGTTGCAGTGCTCAGGCGAAGAGGTCGGCATTGGCCAGCAATGTGCCGGCTTTGTCCTTGCCCGACAGTAACGGTTCGCCGTCCAGCGGCCAGTCGATGCCGATCGCCGGGTCATTCCACAGGATGCTGCGCTCGAATTCCGGCGCCCAATAGTCGGTGGTCTTGTACAGGAACTCTGCGCTGTCGCTGGTCACCACGAAACCGTGGGCGAAACCTTCAGGTATCCATAACTGGCGTTTGTTGGCCGCCGACAGGACTACGCCAACCCACTGGCCGAAGGTTGGCGAGCTTTTGCGCAGGTCAACGACGACGTCGAAGACTTCACCGGCCGTCACACGCACCAGTTTGCCTTGTGGCTGCTGGATCTGATAATGCAGACCGCGCAATACACCCTTGGCGGACTTGGAGTGGTTGTCCTGCACGAAATCGTGCGTGACGTCGGTCAGTTCGGCAAAGCGCTTCTGGTTGAAGCTTTCATAGAAAAAGCCCCGGTCATCGCCGAACACGGTGGGTTCGATGACCAATACGTCAGGTATGGCTGTGGTTTGAATTTGCATGGTATGGATGAACCGTTCAGGCCTTAATATATTTTTTCTTCGAGCAGGCGCAGCAGGTATTGGCCATACGCGTTCTTTTTCAATGGTTGCGCCAATGCCTCGAGCTTGGCCGCGTCGATATAGCCGCGACGGTAGGCGATTTCTTCTGGGCAGGCAACCTTCAAGCCCTGGCGATTTTCGATGGTGGCGATGAATTGGCCCGCCTCCAGCAAGGACTCATGCGTGCCGGTATCGAGCCAGGCCATGCCGCGGCCCATCAGTTCGACGTTCAGCTGGCCCCGCTCCAGATAAGTGCGGTTGACATCCGTGATTTCCAGCTCGCCACGTGATGACGGAGCGATGCCGGCGGCGATATCGCACACCTGGCTGTCGTAGAAATACAGGCCGGTGACGGCGTAGTTCGATTTTGGCTTGAGCGGTTTTTCTTCGATGCTGACGGCGCGCCGTTGCGCGTCGAAGTCGACGACGCCATAACGTTCCGGATCGTGCACGTGATAGGCGAATACGGTGGAGCCACTGGTGCGTGCGGATGCTTCCCGCAATTGCGATTCGAAGTCGTGGCCATAATAGATGTTGTCACCCAGGATCAGGGCCGATGGCGCGTCGCCGACGAATTCGCGGCCGATGATGAAGGCCTGCGCCAGGCCGTCGGGCGTGGGCTGCACGGCGTAGCTGAGCTTGATGCCCCATTGGCTGCCATCACCGAGCAACTCCTGGAAGCGCGGCGTATCTTGTGGCGTGGAAATGATCAGGATGTCGCGTATGCCGGCCAGCATCAGGGTGGTCAGCGGATAGTAAATCATCGGCTTGTCATATACCGGGAGCAGCTGCTTCGATACGGCCATGGTGACGGGATACAATCGCGTGCCTGAACCGCCGGCCAGGATGATGCCCTTGCGTTCAATAGTGGTGCTCATCAGAGTGCTTCCTTTGCCGCATCGCGTGCCGTGTAGTTTTTTTCTACCCACTTCAAGTAGTCGCCCGATTGCACGTCGCGTACCCAGGCCTGGTTGTCCAGGTACCACTGCACCGTTTTGCGTATGCCCGTGGCGAAGGTTTCTGCCGGCTTCCAGCCCAGTTCACGCTCGATCTTGCGGGCGTCGATGGCATAGCGGCGGTCGTGGCCAGGGCGATCCTGCACATAGGTGATTTGTTCGCGATAGCTACCGGACGCTTTCGGGTCCAGCGTATCGAGGATGTCGCACAGGGTATGCACGACTTCCAGATTGGCCATTTCATTCCAGCCGCCCACGTTGTACACCTCGCCCAGGCGTCCCGCTTCCAGCACGCGGCGTATCGCCGAGCAATGGTCGCCTACATACAGCCAGTCGCGCACTTGCATGCCGTCGCCATAGATAGGTAAAGGCTTGCCGGCACGGGCATTGCTGATGATGAGGGGAATCAGTTTTTCCGGGAAATGGAAAGAGCCATAGTTGTTCGAGCAGTTTGTCGTCAGCACCGGCATGCCATACGTATGGAAATAGGCGCGTACCAGATGGTCGGAGGCTGCTTTCGATGCCGAATAGGGGCTGTTCGGCGCATACGGCGTCGTTTCCGTGAATGGCGGATCAATCGGTCCCAGGGTGCCATACACCTCATCGGTCGAGACGTGCAGGAAACGGAAATCATCCTTGGCCTCGCCCGTCAGACCGGACCAGTAAGCGCGCGCGGCTTCGAGCAAGCTGAAAGTGCCGTTGACGTTGGTCGAAATGAATTCACCGGGGCTATGGATCGAGCGGTCGACATGGCTTTCTGCGGCAAAATGCACGATGGCGCGTGGCTGGTGTTCTGCCAACAGGCGGGAGACGTGGGCGGTATCGCAAATATCGCCGCGTACAAAGATATGCCGCGGGTCTTGTTCCAGGCTGGCTAAATTGCTGAGATTGCCAGCGTAGGTCAGTTTGTCAAAATTGACCACGGGCTCATCGTTGAGCGCCAGCCAGTCACGTACAAAATTGGAACCGATGAAGCCGGCGCCGCCAGTCACTAAAATCATGTTGTTATCCTTTGTTTACTTGAGCATGTAACGTTACTTTGTTCTTTGCCATTGCCGGGTTAGGACGATAGAGTGAGATAATGCAATTATTATAATGTTTTGTCCGGCCAGTGCAGCCGTTCTGGCCTATTATTTACTGCTAATACGCACTAATGCTGTTCAGTTAGCGGCAATTTTTAGCCCAAAAGCAAGTTCTGGGGTCGGACCCGGCGGGTCCGACCCCGGCTCTTTGCCTCTGGGTTCAATGAATTTGTTGGTGTTTATAGTTACCCCAAAAGCTTAACTGAACGGCATTCGCTAATAAGCGCCATCTTTCTTGAAGATGACTTTGACCGTTTTCAGCAAAATGACGATGTCATTGAACAGGGACCAATTCTTGACATACCAGGCGTCGAGGTAGACGCGGGTATCGTAGCTGACATCGTTCCTGCCGCTGACTTGCCACAGGCCAGTGACCCCGGGTTTCGCCTCAAGATAATAGTCGATCTGGTTGCCATATCGCTCCAGTTCGGCATCGACCACGGGACGCGGCCCGACCAGGCTCATTTCGCCTTTCAGCACGTTCCACAGTTGCGGCAATTCATCCAGGCTGGTACGGCGCAGGAAGTGGCCTATCGCGGTGATGCGCGGGTCGTTTTTCAGTTTGAAATCGCGGTCCCATTCAGCGCGGGCGACCGGGTCGCGTTCCAGTAACTCTTTCAGCAGCACATCAGCATTCACGGCCATGGTGCGGAATTTGTAGCAGAGAAAATGCTTTCCATTCTGGCCGACGCGTTTGTGGCCATAGAAGATGGGGCGGCCAGAGGCCATCACCTTGGCGGCGATCCACAGCAGGATGGGAGAGCCGACGATCATCACGGCGATCGACGTCGTTAGGTCAAAGCAGCGCTTGATCAGTTGCAAGCCTGGCCGTGCCAGGTTGTTGCGCATGGTCAGCAGGAGTACTTCATGCGTGAAGAAATGATTGACCTCCATGCCATACAGGGGCAGGCCGCGTACGGCAGGTACCACTTGCATATTGGCAACGCAACGGCTGACTTGCTGGATCATGCCCTGATATGCGTCAATGCCGCCCTGCTCCAGGGCGACGACCGCATGCGGGTCGCCCAGCAGCTTGAGCGTTTGTCCCGGGTTATCGCCCAACGGGATGCAGGGCACCGCTTGTTTTCTGCGGTTCACATAATGCTGTTCCAGGCGGTCCTGGCCCTCAGGTATCAGGAAGGCAATCAGGCGATAGCCCATCAACGCTTCCTCATCAAAGGCACGCGCTGTTTGCAAGGCATTGTCGCCCCATCCGATGATGACCATGGGGCGTATCCAGCCGCCCGCTTTCATCAACAGGTACTTGACGATGCCGCGCAGCAGCAAGACAAAGCATGGCACCAGCAGCCAGGTGGCCAATAGTGCCTCGCGCGAGGAGTCGCGCCTGTCGAGGAAGACCAGGGCTGCGTCGATCAAGCCCATGACCATGGCGACTTTCAGGAGATCCTTGATTTCATTCGAGTACGGACGACGTTTGGCATGATGACCCTTCAGCTTGAAGATCGCCAGAGTGACCAGGGATAGCAGGCTATAGCTGAGCAGGCGCGAACTATCCAGCCCGAAGCTGTTCAAGTCGCTGGAATCGAGGGTCCATTTCCCAGCGAGCCAGAATGCCATGAACATGGCAAGTGCATCGGCAAAGGTGAGAAAATATTTTTCTGCCCTGCTGCTGCAATACCATTTCACTTCTTGTACAAAGATGCCTTCGATTGGTTTCATGATGACTGGCTAAACCTTATAAACTTCAGTGTGAATTCTTGCGATGCCGCATGCGTTGTGATTGTGTATCTGTTCGGTCAGGCGCGGCCGTAGCGGTCTTC
Source organism: Janthinobacterium lyxosi (assembly GCF_051380665.1). Classification (NCBI taxonomy): domain Bacteria; kingdom Pseudomonadati; phylum Pseudomonadota; class Betaproteobacteria; order Burkholderiales; family Oxalobacteraceae; genus Janthinobacterium; species Janthinobacterium lyxosi. The sequence continues at coordinate 92,176 of NZ_JBNYXM010000009.1, read as the reverse complement.
AAAGCGGACAATATCGTCTTCCCCGAGATAGCTACCTGATTGAATTTCAATCAATTCCAGCGGTAGCTTGCCCGGGTTGGCCAGAGAATGGACGACGCCGAGGGGGATATAGGTGGACTGGTTTTCGGTCAGCAAATATTCCTTGTCGCCATTGGTGATCTGCGCAGTGCCGGATACCACAATCCAGTGCTCGGCGCGGTGGTGATGCATTTGCAACGACAGCTTGGCGCCCGGTTTGACGGTGATCCGCTTGACCTGGAAGCGCTCGCCGTTGCCGATGGAATCATAGGAGCCCCACGGACGGAAGACTTCACGGTGCATGGTGGCTTCACTCCGTTCTTTATGAATCAACTGCGCTACCAGGGTCTTGGTATGTTGCGCCTGATCCGCATCCATGACCAATACGGCGTCGGCCGTTTCCACGATGACGGTATTGCGCATGCCGATGGCGGTCACCAGGCGGCTATTCCCATGCACTAGGCAATCATTGCAATCCTGCATCAACACATCGCCTTGGGCGCTATTGTTGTTGGCGTCTTTTTTTGCCACGTCGAAGACGGCGGCCCATGAGCCGATATCGTTCCAGCCGGCGTCGAGCGCGATGGTGGCCGCATGGCTGGTGCGCTCCATGACGGCGTAATCGACGGCGATATCGGGACTGGCGGCGTAGGCGTCCTTGTCCAGGCGTATGAAGTCGAGATCGCTCTTTGCATCGGCAACGGCGGCGCGGCATGCTACCAGGACGGCCGGCTGGAAACGTTCGAGTTCTTCCAGATAGCGGCTGGCGCGGAACAGGAACATGCCGCTGTTCCAGAAATAGTCACCGCTGGCGATATATTTCTCAGCTTGCGCCAATGCGGGCTTTTCGACGAATTCAAGAATGCGCTGGACCTGGCCAGCTGCGCCACCCTCGGCGCGGATATAGCCGTAACCTGTCTCCGGTCCGGTAGGGGTAATGCCGAAGGTGAGCAAGTTGCCTTGTTCTGCAGCATCGCGCGCCAGGTTGATGGCGCGGTGGAACGCCGGGGTATCCAGGATGACATGGTCGGAAGGCAATACGAGCAGGATGGGGTCGTCGCCGTTTTCCATGGCTTGCAGCGCCGCAGTGGCAATCGCCGGCGCCGTATTGCGGCGCATCGGTTCGAGCACCATGCGGGCGTTGTTCAGGCCTATCTCACGCAACTGTTCCGCGACAATGAAACGCGACGATTCATTACACACCAGCAAAGCCGGCGCCAAGGCCTCAATACCAGCCAGCCGTTGCAGCGTTTGCTGCAACATGCTGGTCTCGCCGGACAAACGCAAGAACTGTTTAGGGTAGCCTTCGCGCGAAAGGGGCCACAAGCGAGTGCCGGATCCACCACAAAGAATTACTGGTACAAGGGGAGTATTCATCTACGCGTCAATTCAAAATTAAAACAGCATCGCCAAATGGGAACTGAGTCGTTAGTCGCTCGCAAAAAGCGATTATTGTTTTACGCAATTGTCATGCATGCGCAAGGCGTGCAGAAATCAGTATTGGTAAAGATAAAATATTTCAAAAAGGTACTATTTTAATGAATTATAGGAATCTACGTGTTTCTTCTCGCCGTCTCGAATGTTGACGTGGACAGCGAGGTGTCTTGGCGACCCATGCATTGTAATTTGCTTGGCAGCTATAACTGCTCAACTGGAAAGCGTTTCCAGCAAAAAAGCAACAAAAATGCAGGCGGCACTCATGCTGAGAATGAGTACAGCCCCTGCCGCACAGTCCTTGGCGATCTTGATGCTGGGGTGCAGGCCAGGATGCAGGTGGTCAATCAAGTGTTCAAGCGCGGTATTGAACAGTTCAGCTGCCAGCACCAGGCCACAGTTGAGTAGCAGCAGCGCCCACCAGATCATTGCCGGCTTGCTCCAGGCGAGCACGATCACGACCGTGAGGGCGGCAAGGCATTGCAAGCGAAAGCTCGATTCCAGACGCAGGGCGGCGGCAATGCCGCTCAAGGCAAATCCCATGCGCGTGAAAAAGGGCTGGTTCTTCATGGTGAGCGAGGCGATTGAATAGGGTATCTCACGAACCTGGCAGCTGGATTTCTTAATGGATAAATGAATACCGCATGTATGTCAGCGCAATATTGCATCGTCCGTCAAAATAGAAAAGCTGACGCCAGCCTCTTCGTTATTTTCTAAAAAGTAAAAAAGCCCGTTTTCAAATGAAAAGGGCTTTTATTGCAATAGTCGACATATTTGATGTATATCAGCTATTGCGGCACCAGGCCTTCACCTTTTGACTCGATATCAAGCTGCAGGATGGACCTACCTGTCGCTGCCTGGGCAGCCAGGTATTAATGGTGGGTTGGGGTGGTGTGTGCGGTGGTCGAATCCGAGCTTGCTGCACCGGCCACAACGGCAACTGCTGCGCCGATAGCGATCAAGGTGCTGACGCTCAGGCCGGCAACAGTGGTGCCGGCAGCGGCGCCAGCAGCTGGTGCTGCCGATGCTGCTGGTGCAGGAGTTGGAGCCGATTGAGCCATGGCTTGTGCGGAAGCGAAGCACAGGATTGCCGAAGCGATCAGAATTTTCTTCATGGGATATCCTTTTAGGTTGAACAGCGGGAATGCTAAACTGTCACGCGATTGTAGCAACATTTCTCTGGCCAGTCTGCGCTGCACAGTTCAAACCGATAATAATTTGTTCTATTTTAGCTGCATACCAGACCATTCATGGTGTCTCGTTGCCCGAAATATTGCTGTGTACCAATAAAAACGGCACCGTGCAGACACGGCAGTCTATGTTTTTTGTGAAATATTGCGAGAATTTCTGATGAATTCGAAAGCGATCCACAAGTTTGCCAAGTCCTTGCCATCCCGCGTAAAATGCAGGCTTCGCGGGTGTAGCTCAATGGTAGAGCAGAAGCTTCCCAAGCTTACGACGAGGGTTCGATTCCCTTCACCCGCTCCAATGAGAAACGGCAAGAAACTGTTTTCGCCGCTCCACAAAGCAAAAATTGCTCCACAAAAGGCGCTCAGGCGAGCTTTTCAGGGCTACGGTTGGATTGCCATTTGTGCAATAAATTCTACTCATTTCAATTGTTGTATCAGCAAATTTTTCCGGAAAAAGCCCCCCGCTTTTGTCTGCCCGTTCATGAAAAATTTGCATGAAAAGCTACAATCCTTCCCTAAAATTTTAGATGTGTTGACTTGTGATTTTGGATTATTACACATGTAATAATCTGAGATGGCGCGTAAGTGTATGATTTTTAGGTGTATTATCTTGAAAATTCAACTTAATCCTTGTCGCCATTTAAGAAAAACAGGATCGCTATGCCAGACTTCCACCACTTTGACCTGAAGCTTTTAAATCCCTCGTTCGACTCGCCGCTTGTCGATGTTCTAACGGAACTGGAACACTTGCGGCGATTGCAACTTGGGGGCACCACGCCCGCGTCAACCTTTTTCCAGCTCAAGCATATTTTCCACATGCTGGAAAGCCTCGGGTCTGCGCGAATCGAGGGCAACCATACGACTCTTGCAGACTACGTCGAGACTTCGGTGGAAGGGGGCACGAACGATAGCGACCAGGTGCGCGAGATCTCCAACATCGAAAAGGCGATGCAATATATCGAGGATGTGGTGACGCCGAATTCTGCGGTCTCGGAACACTTCATCCGGGAGCTGCACGCGCTGGCAGTGCATGACCTGGAGCGAGAGGGCGACCGCACGCCTGGCGCATATCGAACGGGAGCGGTCCGCATTGCGAAGTCTGAGCACCTTCCGCCAGATCCTGTCCTTGTACCTGGTTACATGGAAGAGTTGATGGGGTTCATCAATCGAGATGATCCTCCCAAGTATGCCTTGATCAAGGTTGCGTTGGCACATCATCGTTTTGGCTGGATTCACCCGTTTAGTAACGGCAATGGGCGCGTCGTGCGTTTGATGACCTATGCCCTTCTGATCAAGTATGGTTTCAATGTCAAGACAGGCGGACGGGTGTTGAACCCGACTGCTGTTTTTTGCAATGACCGCGAGCGCTACTATGCGATGCTGTCTTGCGCCGACAAGGGGACGGATGAAAGTCTGGATCGCTGGTGCACCTACGTTTTGCAAGGCATCCTGGATGAATTGCAAAAAGTGGACCGGCTGACCGACTACACTTTCTTGAAGGAAAAAATCCTGATCCCCGCGCTTGCTTACTCGGTTCAGCGGCAATTGATCACGCACGAAGAGCAGGCGATTTTGCTTGAGGTGGTAAAGCTGGGCATCGCAAAATCTGGTGACCTGGCCAAGGTGATGCCAGACCTAAATCCAGCTCAGCGCACCTACCAGATCAAGCGCCTGGTGGAAGGTAAGATGCTGCAGCCCATTAAGCCTGGCGCACGCCAGTACACGATGTGCTTTACGAATAACTACCTGCTTCGCGGGGCCATCAACGCGCTATCCAATGAAGGATTCATATCTGCGTCCTTGCTTGGTCCTGCGTAAGTAGGCTGGTAGGGTAATCCCCGCATGGATGCTAACTTACGCCACTGCTATAATGTCACTTTTGCGGATTGAGAACGGGCCGCAAGCCCGCATGGTTGTTGAGTTCCTTGTCGAGCTTCCCAAGCTTACGACGAGGGTTCGATTCCCTTCACCCGCTCCATTTTTCGCTGGCGCCTGACTGTATGCGGCGCGGCCACTTATTTCTCCATTTCCATGTCTTCTGATACCCCAGCAAACGGCCCGGCGCGGCCGATGATGTACGATCCGACCGAACACCGCATCCGCAGCTTCGTGACCCGCGCGGGACGGTTGTCTGTCGCGCAGGCGCGCGCGCTTGAGACCCTGGGGCCACAGTTTTTGTTGCCTTTCGCCAAGGAACCGATGGACTTTGAGCAGGTGTTCGGCCGCAAGGCGCCGGTCATCCTGGAAATCGGTTTTGGCATGGGGGCGACGACTGCGCATATCGCCAAGGCCATGCCGGAGAATGATTTTATCGGCGTCGAAGTGCATACGCCGGGTGTCGGCAGCCTGTTGAAACTGATCGGCGAAGAGTCGCTGACGAATTTGCGCCTGCTGCAGCACGATGCGGTGGAAGTGCTGACGCACATGATTCCCGCCAATTCGCTGGCCGGTATCCACGTTTTCTTCCCCGATCCATGGCACAAGGCGCGCCATAACAAGCGCCGCCTGATCCAGTCGCCGTTCGTCAAGCAATTGACCGATCGCCTGGCGCCGGGCGGTTATCTGCATTGCGCCACCGATTGGGAAGATTACGCGGTGCAAATGCTGGAAGTGCTGGGCGCCGAGCCGCAGTTGCACAATAGCGCCGACGGTTATGCGCCGCAACCGGCGTATCGTCCGCTGACCAAATTTGAAAATCGCGGCTTGAAGCTGGGTCATGGCGTGTGGGATCTGCTGTTCATCAAGAAATAACCTGGCGGTTTGCTCATCCGTGCCGTTTACGCGAGAACAAGCCTGCCGTGGCGACGCCGCAGGCTTTTTTAATGCGCGCGCTATCGTGCGCTGGCTAGGCAAGGTGGGTGAATTACGGTAGTCTTATCTTTTTTGCATTGATTGATATTATGTCCAAGAAAATACTCGTGACCGGCGCATCCGGTTTCATCGGCTCGCATACGTGTGTCGAATTGCTGGCTGCCGGCTTTGATGTGGTCGCGGTGGACAATCTGTGCAATAGCGCGCACGAAGCAATGGCGCGCGTGGAGCGCATTTCCGGAAAAAGCGTGCCTTTCTACGAGGCTGACGTGCGCGACCGTGTGGCCATGGCCACCGTCCTGCGCGAGCATGCCATCGATGCCGTGATCCATTTCGCGGGCTTGAAAGCGGTGGGCGAATCCGTGGCCCAGCCGCTGATGTACATGGACAATAATGTGACGGGCACCGTGGCGTTGCTGGAAGTGCTGGCGGCGGCAAATGTGAAGCGTTTTGTGTTCAGCTCGTCGGCCACCGTATATGGCGATCCGGAAGCCTTGCCGATCCTGGAATCGTCGCGCCTGTCCGTGACCAACCCCTACGGCCGCTCGAAGCTGATGGTCGAGCAGATCCTGGCCGATCTCGTGCATGCTGATGCTCAATGGCAAGTCGGCGTGCTGCGCTACTTTAATCCGGTCGGCGCGCATGCCAGCGGCTTGATCGGTGAAGATCCGGCCGGCATCCCGAACAACCTGATGCCCTTCATCGCCCAGGTGGCCGTGGGTCGCCGCGAGCGCCTGGCCGTCTTTGGCAACGACTACGCTACGCCGGATGGCACGGGCGTGCGCGACTACATCCACGTGGTCGACCTGGCGCTGGGCCACGTGGCCGCGTTGAACCGTCTGTTTTCCACCGAGGGCGGCTTTACCGTCAACCTGGGTACGGGCCACGGCTACAGCGTGCTCGATACCGTGCGCGCCTTCGAGGCCGCCAGCGGCCGCACCGTGCCATACGACATCGTGCCGCGCCGCCCCGGCGACATCGCCAGTTGTTACGCCTCGGCCGACAAGGCGAAGGAATTGCTGGGCTGGCAAGCGCAGAAAAACATCGACGACATGTGCCGCGACCACTGGCGCTGGCAGTACCAGAACCCGCAAGGCTACGCGGCGTAAAAAGGTCCGCCAGATACAAAAAATCCCGCTTACACGCAAGTGTGGCGGGATTTTTTTAACAGCGCCATCAAACCAATGGTGCCTGAAAAATGCCCAGAGCTAGGCACGGCAACAACGCCGTGGGCTTTTTATCAGGCAGCCATTATGGGTAGAGACCGCGCACTTCGCGAGCTTGCAGTACGCGCGTGCATGCCAGGATGAAGGTGGCGGTACGCATCGACACTTTCTTCTCTTGCGACACTTGCCATACGGCGTCGAACGCTTCGCGCATGATGCGGGTCAGGCGGCTGTTGATTTCTTCTTCTGTCCAGAAGAAGCTCGAGAAGTTCTGTGCCCACTCGAAGTAGCTGACGGTCACGCCGCCGGCGTTGGCCAGCACGTCCGGCACGATCAGCACGCCGCGGTCGGTCAGGATGTCGTCCGCTGCCGGCAGGGTCGGGCCATTGGCGCCTTCCAGGATGATCTTGGCGCGGATGACTTGTGCGCGTTCGGCCGTGATTTGCTGTTCCAGTGCGGCCGGGATCAGGATGTCGCAATCGATGCCCCAGAAATCTTCGCGCGGCACGAATGCCTCGGCGCCCGGGAAGCCTTCGACGCTGCCCACTTCGGCCACGTGTGCCAGCAATTGCGGGATGTTCAAGCCGCCGGCATGCACCACGGTGGTCTTGTGGTCTTGTACCGCGACGATTTTCGAACCGGCTTCAGCGAACATGCGTGCAGCGACGCCGCCCACGTTGCCGAAACCTTGCACGATGACTTTCGCGCCTTCGAGCGACATGCCGACCTTGGCGGCCGCATCGCAACCGACGACGAACACGCCGCGGCCCGTCGCATCGCGGCGACCCAGGCTGCCGCCCAGCGAGATCGGTTTACCCGTCACCACGCCGGTCGACATATTGCCGCCGATCATGGCGTAGCTGTCCATCATCCACGCCATGACTTGTTCATTCGTGTTGACGTCCGGTGCCGGGATATCCTTGTTCGGTCCGATGATCATGCTGATCTCGCTCGTGTAGCGGCGGGTCAGGCGTTGCAGTTCGTTGCGCGACAGAGTCTTCGGATCGACGCGGATACCACCCTTGGCGCCGCCATATGGCACGTTGACCGCTGCATTCTTGACCGTCATCCAGGCCGACAGGGCCATCACTTCCGACAGGGTCACGTCCTGGTGGAAGCGCACGCCGCCTTTGCCCGGGCCGCGCGACAGATTGTGCTGCACGCGGTAGCCTTCGTAGTGGGCAATGGTGCCGTCATCGCGCTCGATAGGCACGTCGACCGTCAGGATGCGCTTTGGACGCTTCAGCGTTTCCACCCAGCGCGACAGGTTACCCAGGTAAGGCGTAACGCGGTCGATCTGCTCGAGGTAGACGCCCCATGGGCCAAGGTCTTCAGGATTGAGGTAGGAAGGAAGTGCGTGCTTGCTGGTCATGCTTGATAAGCTCCTGACAATACGAATACGTTAGAGGCGCAGCCGAGATGCAGCTGCGCGCAGCGGAACCGCATCGTAGGCGATAGCCTCATGCCCCGGCCAATGCTTTGTCGGCATCCGGTTATGCATTTATTGCATAGATAGGAGGTCAGGATGGAATTGTGGTGACGGCTGCGCGCCGGCGCTTTTTTCCGCCGCGCGCGGCGCTTTCCTGCACCTGCACCAGGTATTGCCACAGGCTTTCGACGATCTGCTTGCCGGGACGCAGGCCCGATGGGCGTTCCCGATACAGGCGGATTTCCAGCTCGATTTCCCAGCCTGGCGCACCGCCGTCGGCGCGCGCCAGGTGCTTGTACTTGACGTCGCGCATAACGGCCGATTCGGGCAGGAAGGCGATGCCGCGCCCTTCCAGCGCCATCATTTTCAAGCCTTCGGCCATGTCCGTTTCGTAGCATGTCTCCAGGAACAGCGGCGCCTTGGCATCGGCCACCAGCAATTCCACCATGCGTCCCAGGTAGGCATTGCTGGTGTAGGAGAGGAAGGGCAGCGGCTCCTTGGCGCTGCCCGGCAGGACGAAATCCGGTACCTTGTCCTGGCCGCAGCGCGCATACGCGCGCAGGGTTTCGCGGCCCATCACCAGCATGTCGTAGCGGCCCGGGTCCAGCTGCACCGGCTGGCGCGGATGGTGGTAGCACAGCAGCAGATCGCAGCCGCCGTCGACCAGCTGCAGCACGGCGTCGTGCACGTTCAGTGCCATCAGGCGGCTGTTGATCGGCGCGAAACCTTCTTCCAGCGCCGTCAGCCACTTCGGCATGAAGGTCAGCGACAGGGTGTGCGGCACGGCAAAGTCGACGCTCGTTTGCGTGGCTGCCCGCTTGCCGCGCAACAGGGCGCGCACGCCGTTGATTTGCCCCAGCATTTCCAGTGCCTGCTCATAGAACACGGCGCCGGCCGGCGTCAGGCGCGTAGGGTACGAGGTACGGTCGACCAGGTCGATGCCGAGCCAGTTTTCCAGCGATTGGATGCGCCGCGAGAATGCCGGCTGGGTCACGTGGCGCAGCGCCGCGGAACGGCTGAAATTATGCGTTTCAGCGAGCGAGATGAAGTCTTCCAGCCATTTGGTTTCCATCGCAGGATCGTTCTCTTATCAAGGGCAGAGGCAATGTGGTCAGGGCGTGTCAGGCGATGCCACGGGCCGGTACAGGGCGGCGGGCAGGCCGAAGAAGGACGGCGGGCCCAAAGTCGTGCCATCGAGCGAGCCGCCCGCGTTCAGGGCCTTGCTGATGGCCGACAGCAGGGAGCTGCGGTCGGCCAGGTTCTTCATCAGCGCGCGCGGGCCGTTGTGGAAGGTGTGCTGGGCGATGTCCAAGGCGACGACAAAGATCGGTTCGCGGCGCATGGGGAACGCCCCCCAGTCGCCATCCTCGTCCTGGGCGCGGAAGGTGTCGGGCAAGGTCATGTTTTCGGCGTCGGGAAGGTGCGACGCCAGTACCAGGCCGAAGGCTTCCGGAATCACGTCGGCCAGGCGGCGCACGGTGAGGTCGTCGCCGACCAGGGCACGGACTTGCGCTTCCACCGCGTCGTCGGCGTCGGGCTGGGCGCCGAGAATTTTCACTGCCTGATAGATCAGGTCGGACGAGAGTGCTTCCATCACATCATCTCCAGGATCATGGCGACGATTTCGTCGCCGTACGAGGCCAGTTTTTTCTCGCCCACGCCGCTCACGCCGCGCATCTGCTCCAGCGAGGTGGGCTTGGCCTTGGCGATTTCGCGCAGGGTGGCGTCGACAAAAATCACGTAGGCCGGCACATTGTGCGTGCGCGCCGTCTCCACGCGCCACCAGCGCAGCTTGTCGAAGATCGCCTGTTCGCTGGTCGACAAATCCGTCTCGACATAGCCTTTCGCCACGCTGGTGCTGCGCTTGCTGGTTTTGACGGGTTTCTGGTACTGGCGCAGCTGCACCTTCTGGCCGCCCTTGAGCACGGGGCGCGAGGCGTCCGTCAATTTCAGCGAGCTGTATTGTTCATGGTCGACCGAGACGAGGCCCAGCGCGATGGCCTGGCGCAGGATAGCTTTCCACTCCGCTTCGCCCAGGTCCGAGCCGATGCCGAAGACGGACAGCGAATCGTGGTGCCAGGTCTTGATGCGTTCCGATTCCACGCCGCGCAGCACGTCGATCACGTGGCCGCCGGCGAAGCGCTGGTCGACGCGGTAGATGGCCGACAGCAGTTTTTGCACGGGCACCGTGCCGTCGAAGGACACGGGCGGCACCAGGCAGGTGTCGCAATTGCCGCACGGCGAAGCCGGTTCGCCGAAGTATTCGAGCAATCGCATGCGGCGGCAGCTGAGCGTTTCGCACAGGCCCAGCATGGCGTCGAGTTTCACGCCCAGCACGCGCTTGAAGGTGTCCTCCGCTTCCGATTCATCGATCATGCGCCGCTGCAGCACCACGTCCTGCAAGCCATACGCCATCCAGGCGTTGGCGGCCATGCCGTCGCGGCCCGCGCGGCCCGTTTCCTGGTAATAGCCCTCGATGCTTTTCGGCAGATCCAGATGCGCCACGAAGCGCACGTCGGGCTTGTCGATGCCCATGCCGAAGGCGATGGTGGCGACCATGACGATGTTTTCTTCGCGCAGGAAGCGCGCCTGGTTGGCGCTGCGCTTGGCGTACTCCATGCCGGCGTGATACGGCAGGGCGCGGATGCCGCTCTGATTCAAAAATTCCGCCGTCTCTTCGACTTTTTTACGCGACAGGCAGTAGACGATGCCGCAGTCGCCCGCGTGTTCCGTGTTGATGAAGTCGAGCAGCTGCTTGCGTCCATTCGCCTTTTCCACGATCTGGTAGCGGATGTTCGGGCGGTCGAAGGACGAGACGAACTGGCGCGCGTCTTCCAGCTGCAGGCGCAGCGCGATTTCGGCGCGCGTCTGCGGGTCGGCGGTGGCCGTGAGCGCGATGCGCGGCACGTCGGGGAACTGCTCGTGCAGCACTGACAGCTTGATGTATTCGGGGCGGAAGTCGTGGCCCCACTGGGCCACGCAATGTGCCTCGTCGATGGCGAACAGGGAGATCTTCGAGGCCTGGAACAGGTCCAGGCAACGTTGCGTCATCAGGCGCTCGGGCGCCACGTAGACGACGTCGATCCCGCCCGTGCGCACCAGGCGCTCGATGCGGCTCGCCTCTTCATAGGTTTGCGTGGAGTTGAGGAAGGCGGCGCGCACGCCGACTTCCTCCAGCGCATCCACCTGGTCCTGCATCAGCGCGATCAGTGGCGAGACGACGACGCCCACGCCATCGCGCAGCAGCGCGGGAATCTGATAGCACAGCGACTTGCCGCCGCCCGTGGGCATCAGCACCAGCGCGTCGCCGCCATGGCTGACGTGGTCGACGATATCGGCTTGCTGGCCGCGGAAGGCCGGGTAGCCGAAAACGGTTTGCAGCAGGTGCAGCGCGCGCTGGTTAAGATCTTGATTCATAGTGCCTTATTCTGCCCAAACAACCCAGCCGTAGTGGGCGCTGGCCAACACCAGCAAGCCAAACACAATGCGGTACCAGGCAAAAAACGTGAAGTCGTGCGAGCTGATGTAACGCAGCAGCCAGCGCACGCACAGGAAGGCGGAGATGAAGGCGGCCACGGTGCCCAGGCCGAACAGGGGCACGTCGGTAGCCGACAGGATGTCGCGCGCTTTGTACAGCGAGTAGAAGGTGGCCGCCAGCAGGGTGGGGATGGCCAGGAAGAATGAGAATTCGGTGGCCGTCTTGCGCGACAGGCCCAGCAGCATGCCGCCGATGATGGTCGAGCCGGAACGGCTGGTGCCGGGAATCAGCGCAAACGCCTGCGCGCAGCCCACTTTCAAGGCGTCGAGCGGCGTCATTTCATCGACCGAGTTGACGCGCACGGTGACGGGATTGGTGCGCGCGCGGCGCTCCACCAGCAAAATCACGATGCCGCCGATGATGAAGGCCATGGCCACGGGCACGGGCTTGAACAGCGCATGCTTGATCATCTTGCCCACGCCTAAGCCGATGATGGCCAGGGGCAGAAAGGCGATGACCACGTTCAGCACGAACTTGCGCGACTTGACCTCGGTGCTGAAGGTGGACAGCACGTTGCCGATGCGCTGGCGGTATTCCCAGCACACGGCCAGGATGGCGCCGGCCTGGATGGCGATCTCGAAGACATCCATGACTTCTTTCGAGACATCCTTGGTAAAGTCGAGCAGGCTGCCGGCCAGGATCAAATGTCCCGTGGACGAAATCGGCAAGAATTCGGTAAAACCTTCGACCAGCCCCATGATGATGGCTTTTAACGCAAGAATGAGATCCATAGATGTATAAACGGGTATAAGTGACAGGATGGGGTGAGTGCGTGGCGCCAGCAATGTGCGCGGGGTCGAAGCTTACCACGACAGAGGCTTGCCGACCTTATTTGGGCGCTGGCGGGCGGCGCTTTTTTAGCGCCGTCCGCCAGGCAGGAGGGGGGATCAGGATACCTGTTTTGCCGGCGCCACCAGGCGCGCGCTGGCCGCCACCAGCAGCAGGGCGGCGCCAAGCATGGCGAAGGCGATATTCAGGCTGGTGGCGTGGGCGATGAAGCCGATCACGGCCGGGCCGGCCAGGATGCCCGCGTAGCCGATGGTGGTGATGGCCGCCACCGCCAGGCTGGCCGGCATGGCATGTTGCTGGCCGGCCGCCGTGAACAGGATGGGCACGATATTCGCCGCGCCCAGGCCGATCAGCACGAAGCCTAGCATTGCCAGGCTGGCGTGCGGCGCCAGCACTGCCAGGAAGAAGCCTGCTGCCGCAAACAATCCGCCGAAAGTGAGCACGCGCTTTCCACCAAAGCGGCTGACCACCTTGTCACCCGTGAAGCGGCCGAGCGTCATGGCAATGGCGAAGGCGGCGTAGCCGAGGCCGCCCTTGGCTTCTTCCACACCGCGCGTGGTAGTGAGGAACAGGGCGCTCCAGTCGAGAATCGCGCCTTCGGCCAGGAAGACGATAAAACACAACAGGCCGATGAAAATGACGGCGCCATGCGGCATGACGAACAGCGGCGTCTTGTCGCCGGAGGCGGACGCTGTCGGCAACAGATGACCTTGCGCCGCGCCCAGCACGCCGCACAGCAACAGCATCACCACCACGCAGGACCAGGCTGGTGTCAGGCCCAGCCACAGCAGCAGGGCCATGCAAGCCGCGCCGGCAAAGCCGCCCACGCTGAACAGCGCATGAAAACCCGACATCATGGCGCCGCCGTTGGCCTTTTCGATGATCACGGCCTGGATGTTGATGGCCACGTCGAACGTGCCCATGGCCGCGCCGAACACCAGCAGCACCAGGCCCAGTTGCAGCGGTGTGGCGGCCAGCGCCAGGCCGGGCAGGATGGCGGTCAGCAGCAGGCCGGCGCCGACGATGACCTTGCGGCAGCCGAAGCGGGCGGAGAGCATGCCCGTAAACGGCATCGCGCACAGCGAGCCGGCGCCCAGGCACAGCAGCAAAATGCCGAGGGTGGCTTCATCAAGGCCCAGGCGCGACTTGGCGTAGGGAACCAGCGGCGCCCAGGCGGCCATGCCGAGGCCTGCGGCGAAAAAGACCAGGCGCGTGGCGCGTTGTTGCAGGGTGCCGGTGAGATGCATGGGAGTGCTTTTCAAGAGTCGGGGTGGATAAAATCAGGCGCGGGCGCGCAATACCTGCACGCCCAGCCGTTCAAAGGCGGCAATGTGGGTCGCGTCGGCATCGGCTTCCAGCACCAGATGCTGCAGCAAGCCTGTGGCCAGCACGCCGAAGGGCGCGGCCGTGCCCAGCTTGTTACTGGTGACGGCCACGACCACGGCCTTGCTGGCGCCGGCGATGCTGCGCTTGAACTCGGCCTCGTCGTAATTGAACGCCGTCACGCCCGCGTCCGCGTCGGCGCCGCAGGCACCGAGGAAGCACAGGTCGGGATGCATGCGTTCGACGGTGCGCAGCGCCTGCGGGCCCAGGCTGGCGCCGGCCCGGCGGTCGACCCTGCCGCCCGCCATGATCAGTTCGATTTCCGGGCGTTCCATGAGCGCCAAGGCAATCGTGGGCGCATTCGTGATGACAGTGAGCGCCAACTCTGGCAGGGCGCTGGCGATGGCGAGATTGGTCGATCCCGCATCGAGAAACAGCACCTGGCCCGCGCGCACGAGGGAAACGGCAGCCTGCGCCAGGCGCGCCTTGCGTTCCGGCGCTTCCTGCTTGCGTTGCGTCAAGCTGCCGCCGTCGGGCGCCAGCGGCAGGGCGCCGCCATACACGCGCTGGCACAGGCCGGCTGCCGCCATCTCGCGCAGGTCGCGCCGTATCGTATCTTCGGAAACATCCAGCTGGCGCGCCAGGTCCAGCGCCAGCACGCGGCCGTCGGCGTGCAATTGTTGCTGGATCAGCGCGTGGCGTTGTTTGAGGAGCAGGGTGGCAGACATGTCAGCTTATAAACGTGCAGGAATGTGCATAAATATACGCAAACGTGCAATCAGAGTCAAGCCGGATGTCTTATCTGAGCGGGCATTGCCGGAAAGACATAATTTCTGTTAGTGTTGCAAAAAAAAGAATGAATAAAGGAACATCATGCTGTCACGTACATCGTTGCTTCCGACCCTGTTGGGCCGGGCCATGCGCCGCCATGGATGGGGAATGCTGGGTGCGGTATTGTTTTTAAATGTCATGCACTGGATGCGCCACAGTACGCTGGACTGGCGTGACGCGCGCGATTCCCTGTTCCTGCTGCTGATCTATTTGGGCCTTGTCATGCTGTTGGAATACAAGCGCCTGCGCGACGCGGAGGAAGCATCGGCAGCAGCCGAAGATGGCCGCTAAGCGGTAAAGGTGGCAGGGGTAACTGCTCTGGGCGCCGTCAGCCGTTCCAGCTCGGCCAGCCAGCGCACCGCATGTTCGCGGCTGTCGCCGCACATCTCCTCGGATGGCTGCAAACCGCCGCAAAACGCGGGTCGCTCCGGCTGGCCAAAGATCTTGCAGCGGTTGTCGTCGGCCAGTTGCACGCAGCGCACGCCTGCTGGCTTTCCATTGGGCATGCCAGGAATCGGGCTGGTGATGGACGGTGCGGTGCAGCAGGCGCCGCAGGATGGGCGGCATGCCAGGGAAACGGCGGGGGACGGCATGGCGATGAGTGAAAAGGGGACAGGGTCCGACAGTATAGCAAGCCGGCCCGCGTGCTTCGCCAGAGGCACGTCTAGCGCACGATGCTGACGCGCTTGCCCGACAGGGTGCGGCGGGCCGGATCGCCATGCACGGTGATGCGGCCGGAACCGCTGGCGCGGGCATTGACTTCATTCTGGACGGTGACGTCGATGTCGCCGGAACCGTTGCTCGCCAGATAAGCAACGTCGCTGCGCAGCGCCGCCAGGTTGATATCGCCCGAGCCATTCACGTTGGCGTCGAGGCGCTGTACGGCGCCGCTGGCGCTGATGCTGCCCGAGCCGTTGACGGCCACGTTGATGCGTTCGCCGCGCAGGCTGCCCAGCTGGATATTACCCGAACCGTTCTGCACCGCGTCCGTGTTGCCGCTGGCGAGGGCCGCCGCGTTGATGCTGCCCGAACCATTGTTGGCCACATCGAAGCGCCCCACCGTGCCTGACAGTTCGCTCTTCATCGAACCGCGCTGCTCCAGGCTGAAATCTTCGCCATTGAAACCACTGGCTACCAGGCGGCCCGAGCCGGAAATATTGATCTTCTTCAATTGCGGCGTCGTATAAATGACGTGAATGCCATTGCTGCTGCGAATGTTCGTATCGCTCCAGATGCGCAGGGTGTTACCGCTCACTTCGCTATGGATGCGCGGCTGCAGATTGCTGTCCGCTTCGATCACCAGCGATGTTGCCGGGCCGACGCGCACGTCGATCTTCATATCGATGCGCTTCATGCTGTCGATGTCGAGCGTGTTGATATTGCTGACCTGGCGCACGTCGCGGCTCACTTGCTCGTTGCCCTGGATGGCATTGCCACCCGAGTCGGCATAGCGCACTTCGCCATCGTTGGGGTTGATGACGATGGCGCAACCGCCAAGGGCAACGGCACAGCACAGAGCCAGCAAGGTACGCATGGTGTTTCCTTTATGATTGTTGTAGTTCGGGACAAGAAAAAAGCCGGCTGCCGCGCCGCGGCTGCCGTGCTGTCGATGTCAAGATAACAAAGCGGCGTGCTGCCTTGGAGAGAAATGCGATGAACTGCGTAAAACGTGGGTTGAACTGCAAGCGCGTGCACTTGATGCAGTGCCGTCCGCTTTAAAAGCTGAGCAGGAAACAGGCGCCGGCGCCGACCGGGCGCGCATGGCGCAAGGTGCCGCCGTTGGCATGGGCCAGGTGGCGCACCAGCGTCAGGCCGATGCCGCGCCCCTGCTTCCGGGTCGAGAAAAACGGCATGAAAATGTGCGCGGCCAGCGTGTCGGGCACGCCATGGCCATTGTCGCGTACTTCGATGCGTAGCCGCGCGCCCCGGCTCAGGCGGGCGCTGACCGTCACGCGCGGCGCGGCAATATCGTGCGTGGCTTCGGCGGCGTTCTTGAGCAGGTTGATCAGCGCCTGTTCCAGCTGGCCTGCATCGATCCGCACTTCCAGCGATGCCGGTTCGACGGAAAATTGCGCGATGCCGCCGCGCGCCTGCCAGGCCGGCGCCAGCAGCGCTTCCAGGCGTTGGAACAGCTGTTCGAGGCACACCGTTTCGGGCTGCGGTGCGGGCACGCTGGACAGGCTGCGGTAGCTTGCCACGAAGTCGGCCAGGCTGGCGGCACGGCGCGCGATGGCGTCGAGCGCCGTCGCCAGGTCGGCATGAGTGTCTTGCGGCAGCAGGGGGCGCACGTCCGCCAGCAGGTCGCAGGCCGTGCGCGACAGCGAGGCGACGGGCGTCAGCGAATTCATGATTTCATGCGTCAGCACTTGTACCAGTTCGCGCCAGGCATTGAGCGCCTCGGCTTCCAGTTCGCTTTCCACCGGCATCAGCGCCGCCAGGTGCTGCGGCGCGCCGTGCAGCGTCAGCGCCGCCACGGCCACGAGTGCCCGCTCCACGCCCCGTTCCGTGTCAAAACTGAGCAGGCGGCGCTGGCCGGGCGGCTGCGCGGCCAGCAGTTGCTGCCACCGCTGCGGCACGCTCGCATGCCCAGGCGCGAGCTGGCGCCTGGCGCTCGCATTGAGCGGCGTCACGCTGCGTTCCACGGCGCCGTTCTGGATGCGGAACAGGGCGATGGGCGCATGTTCGAGACAGGCTTCGAGCGCCCTCAGCGATTCTTCATCGGGCGTTGGCGGCGGTGCCGCCGCCATGGCCGCTGTCATTGTCGACTCCTGGCGCGACAAGCGCGGCGCGAGGCATTTCATGCAGCGGTACAGCAGCCACGCCGGCGCTATGGCCAGCAGCAGGCACAGCACGCTCAGGCGCGGCGATGCGAGCGCGAAAAAATACCCGGCGGCGGCGGCCGGCACCAGCATGGCGGCGATGCTGGCGCTGGCCGCCGTCTTGAGGCCGCGCTCAGATGCCATGTTTGTTCAGCTTGCGGTACAGGGCGGCGCGACTGATGCCCAGGGCCTTGGCCGCATGGCTGATATTGCCGTCGACCTGTTCCAGCGTGCGGTGAATGGCGTCGCGTTCCAGCGCGCCGAGCGTCTGGCGTGCATAGGCCGGTGTCGCGGGTGCCGCAGGCGCCTGGCCGGGGCTGTCGAACAGGCCGAAGTCGCTGCGCGTGTAGTGCGCTTCGCGCCCCAGGATGACGGCACGTTCGCAGGCATGGCGCAGCGCGCGCACATTGCCAGGCCAGTCATGCCGCTGCAGGTAGTCGAGCGCCTCCGGTCCAGGTGCGCGTGGGGGGCGTTGATACTGGCTTTCGTAGTGCGCCAGGTAGTGCCGCAGCAGCATGGCGATATCGTCGCGGCGCGCACGCAGCGGCGGCACGCGCAGTACGATGGTATTGAGGCGGAACAGCAGGTCGGGCCGGAACACGGCCGGATCGAACAGGCGCGCTTCATCGACATTGGTGGCGCTGAGAATGCGCACGTCGATCGCTTCCGGACGGTCGGCGCCGAGCGGCGTCACTTCGCGCCGTTCCAGCGCCGTCAACAGTTTGGCTTGCGCCGCCAGCGGCAGATTGCCGATTTCATCGAGAAAGAGCGAGCCGCCGCGCGCCGCCTGGAAGCGCCCCGCGCGTTCATTTTTGGCATCGGTGAATGCGCCTTTGCGGTGGCCGAACAATTCGCTTTCGAAGGTTGCCTCCGGCACGGCGCCCATGTCCACCGACAGCATCGGACCGGCGGTGCGGCGCGAGGCCTGGTGCAGGGCGCGCGCCACGAGTTCCTTGCCGACGCCATTTTCACCCAGCACCATCACATTGGCCTCGGTGGGGCCGACACTGGCGACCATCGCGCGCAGCTCGCGCATGGCGTGGGAGTCACCCATCAGGTCCGGTGCGGCATTGGCTGTGGCGGCCGTGCCTGCGCGGCGCGCCAGCGCATGTTCGACGGCGGCGGCCAGGCGCGCATTGTCCCAGGGCTTGGTGATGAAATCGCCGGCGCCGCGCTGCAGTGCTGCCACGGCCAGCGGCACGTCGGCATACGCCGTCATGGCGATCACGCAAGGCGGCTGTGGCAGCGCGCGCAGCAGGTCGAGCAAGGCCAGGCCTTGTGCGCCATTGGTCTGGCCGGGCTGGAAATTGAGGTCGAGCAGCACCACATCGGGCACCGCCTGGGCCAGCAGCGCGGGCAGGCCTGCAGGGTCGCACAGCGTATCGACTTTGCCGTCGCGATAGCGCCGCCGCAGCAGCAGCTGTGCGGCGCAGGCGACATCGATGTCGTCGTCGAGGATCAGGACGTGGGCTGCGGTGTGGGCCATGGAGAGCATAGTGAGCGTCGGTCGGTGGCGCATTCTAGCAGCCGCGCTGGCGTCGTGGCGGCCGCTGCGGGCATGCCTGTTTGCCGGCGCTGTGCGCTTGCGAACAGCCGCTGTCCGGAAATGGACACTGCGGGACACCGCACCGCACCGCCAGCGCCGGAGAACGGCTGCGGGGCGCATGTCCGCGTGGCGCCCGCTGCTGGCACGCTGCTTGCTGATATGCGAAGAAACCTTGTGCGAAAGACGTGAAAAAAAATATGCATGCTCCTCAATCTGCTATGCCCCATTTGCCGTCCAGCGGCGCGGCCATGGATACGCGCGTGCCGCGCAGCCGGCGCAAACTTGTCATTGCCGGCTTGGCGGGCATGCTGTTGGCCGCGCTTGCCGCGGCCGGATGGTGGGCCATGCCACGCGGCTTGCAGGTGCCTGCCGCCGAATTGCGCATCGGCGTCGTGGCGCGTGGTATTTTCCTCGATGAAGTGGTGGTGCGCGCCAGCGCCGAGCCGCTCCATTCCGTGCTGCTCGATTCGGTCGAGTCGGGTCGCATCGAGGAGGTGTATGCCAGCGATGGCGCACTGGTCAAGAAGGGCCAGCTGCTGTTCCGCATCTCCAATCCGCAGCGTAACCTGGAACTGCTGGCCCGCAAGGCCGAACATGCGCAGCAGATTTTCAACTTGTCCAATTTGCGCGTGGCGCAGCAGGCCAGCGCCAGCGAGCATCAGCGCCGCCTGGATGACCTGGCGTTCGCGCTGCAGCAGGGCGGCAAGCAGCATGCGCGCAATGTCAGGCTGGCGGCGCAGGGCTTCATTTCCAGCGTGGCACTGGAGGAATCGGCCGACAGGCTGCTGCAGCAGCAGCGCGCGCTGGCGCAGGAACAGCAGGCGGCGCAGACGGAATCGGTGGTGCGCCACGATGCGGCCGGCCAGCTTGGAGCATCCATCGCGGGCCTCAGTTCGGGCTTGCTCCTGGTCGGCGCCACGGTCGACGCCCTGGCCGTGCGCGCGCCGTCCGCCGGCCGGCTGACGGACTTCCGGCTGCAGGTGGGCGAGTCTATCGCGACGGGCAAAAATGTGGGCCGCATCGACGACCCTGTGCGCTACAAGCTGTCGGCCAGGGTGGATGAGTTTTACCTGAACCGCATGGCGGCGGGACGGCACGCCAGCATCGTCCAGGCTGGCCGCGATTACGCGCTGAGCGTGCAGACGATTTATCCGCAAATCAAGGAGGGCCGCTTCACGGTGGAACTGGTGTTCCTGCACGGCCAGCCGCCCGTGCTCAACCCGGGACAAAGCCTCGATGCGCAGATCACCCTGGGCGAGCCGGCCGCCGCGTTGCTGCTGCCGAACGGTGCCTTCATCAACGACAGCGGCGGCGCCTGGGTCTTCGTGCTCGATGCGTCAGGCGGGCAGGCGCAGCGGCGCGCAGTGCGTATCGGCCGGCGCAACAACAGCCAGCTCGAAGTGTTGCAAGGGCTGCAGGCAGGTGAGCGCGTGATCCTGTCGGCCTACGCGGCATATGGAAATTCCCCCAGATTGCACATTAGCCGGTAAATTCCCACCATCCTCAATAAAGGTCCCACCATGCTCAAACTAGTCGGCGTCAGCAAGATGCATCAGTCAGGCGATATCCAGACCAAGGCCCTGGATCGCATCGACCTCGAGATCGAGGCGGGCGAATATGTCGCCATCACCGGCCCGTCCGGCTGCGGCAAATCGACCCTGCTGGGTCTTCTGGGTTTGCTCGATATTCCCAGCCATGGCGAATACTGGTTCGAGGGCCAGAATGTGGCAGGATGGAGCGAGGCAAAGCTCAATGCGCTGCGCCGCGGGCGCATCGGCTTCATCTTCCAGAGCTTCAACCTGATCGAGGAACTGAGCGTGTTCGAGAACGTGGAGCTGGCGCTGGAGTACAACGGCACGCCAGCGCGCGAACGGCGCCAGCGCGTGGCCGCCATGCTCGACAAGCTGGGCGTGGCGCACCGCGCCGGACACCGGCCGTCACAACTGTCGGGCGGCCAGCAGCAGCGCGTGGCGATCGCGCGCGCGCTGGTGGCCGGGCCGGCCGTCTTGCTGGCCGATGAACCCACGGGCAACCTCGATACGGCGCACGGCAATGAAGTCATGCGCCTGCTGCGCAGCATCAATGCGGAGGGCACGACGGTGGTGATGGTGACCCACTCGCCCGACCATGCGGCGCAGGCGTCGCGCACCCTGCATTTGCTGGATGGCCGCGTCATGGTCGACGCCTTGCAGGCGGCATGAAGGCGGCCGATTTTCGCATCGGCTGGCGCCTGCTGGCGCAGCAGCGGGGCGCCTCGGCGGCCGTCATCCTGGGTCTGGCGGTGGGTTTCGCAGCCTGCTTCCTGCTGCTGGGCTTTGTCGGCTACAGCCTGGGCTACGATAGCCAGGTGCCGCAGCGCGAGCGCGTGCTGCTGGTCAAGCAGCGCATCAATCTGTTCATCCGCCCCGAGTGGCAGAACTTTGCCTATCTGTCGCTGCGCGATGTGGCGCAGCGCAGCGGCGCGGTCGGCATGGCGAGCATCGTCAAGGAACTTGACTTGCCCGTGCAGCGCGGCGAGCGCCCGTATGCGCTGAACGTGCAAGCGGTCGATGCGGATTTCGCCAGCCTGTTTGGCGTGACGGCGCTGCAGGGCGACCTGCGTTCGACGCTGGCGCAGCCCGATGCCGTGGCGTTGACGCAAACGGCGGCGCGCAAGCTGTTTGCCGACGCATCCGCGCTGGGACAGCTGTTGCAGATCGGCGGCGTCACGCTGAAAGTGCGCGCCATCCTGCCTGACCATCAGCGCAACACCACCGTGCCGTATGAAGTGCTGGTGGGCACGCTCAGCAGTGCCTGGCCGGCAGCGCAGCGCGAGGCCGCTTTTGCCGGCAGGGGGCGCGGCGCCATTTACCTGCAGATGCGCCCCGGCGCAGACCCCGACGCGCTGGCGGCGCTGCTGCAGCAGGCCGTCAACGACTCGCCGCAAGACCGGCAGGTGCGCGGGGCATCCATGGGACGCGCGCTTAACGGGCGCAACGTCACCGACATCGCGCTGCTGCCGCTGGCACAGGCTTACTTCGATGCGGACCTGTACAACAGCCGCGCGGCGGCGCGCCATGGGCAGCGCGCCAGCGTGGCGGGACTGGCCGTGCTGGCGCTGCTGATACTGGCCCTGGCCGTCATCAATTACGTGAATCTGGCCACCGTGCGCACCTTGCGCCGCCAGCGCGAAATCGGCGTGCGCAAGCTGCTTGGCGCCGGTGCGGCGCGCCTGGTGCAGCAGTTCCTGGCCGAGTCGGTACTGACGGCGCTGCTGGCGGCCGCCGCCGGCTTGCTGCTGGCCTGGCTGGCGCTGCCGCTCTTTGCCGAGCTGGTGCAGCGGCCGCTGGACGATATCTTCACCGCCTGGCGCTGCGCCGGCGCCTTGCTGTTCGGCGTGCTCACGGGCTTGTGTGCGGGCGCCTATCCTGCCTGGTGTGCGCTGCGCGTGCGACCCGGCCCCGCGCTGGCGGGCCGCGGCAACAGCGAAACAGCGGCTGGTCTGTGGTTGCGCCGGGTGCTGACGGTATTGCAGTTCGGCGCTGCCATGGCGCTGTGCGCGGCGACCCTGGCGGTCGGCTGGCAATCCTGGTATGGCAGCCACGCCTCGCCGGGTTTCACGCCGGATGGCTTGCTGGTGTTGGATTTGCCGCCGGGGAGCGAAGAGAGCCCGCAGGCGCGCGCCTTCGAAGAGGCGCTGGCGCGCCTGCCCGGCATCGCTGGCGTGGCGGGCATCGCGGAAGCGGTCGGGCGCGATAGCAGTAAGGTCGTCGGCAGCGTCAGAACGCGCGACGGGCGCGACGTGCGCCTGGAATACAAACCCATGACGCCAGGCTGGTTTGCCCTGCACCGCATCGTGCCCTTGCACGGGCGGTTGTTCGATGCGGCGCAGGACCGGATCGGCAGCCAGGTGGTGGTGCTGAATGCGGCGGCGGCGTTGGCGCTGGGTTATCCCACGCCGCAGGCCGCCGTGGGACAAGCGATGCCGGACGGGCAGGTGATTATCGGCATTGCGCCGCCGATCCGTTTCCAGGACATGCGCCAGGCTGCCCAGCCGATGCTGTTCGATCTGCGCCATGGCGGCGCGCTGTCCTTGCGCAGCAAGGATGATGTGGCAGCGGCCCACGCGCGCATCGAGCCGCTGTGGCGGCGCTATTTTCCGGAGCGGATGCTGGAACTGCGCACGGCGCAAAGCCTGTTGACGGGGATGTATGCCGAGGATCTGCGCCTGGCGCGCATGCTTGGCCTGGCCAGCCTGATCGCCATGCTGCTCGCCGCCTTCGGCATCTATGTGCTGTCGGCCTACAGCGTGCAGCGCCGCAGCCGTGAAATTGTGCTGCGCAAGTTGCATGGCGCAGGCCGTGCCGCCATCGCCCGCCTGGTGGGGCGCGAATTCATGCTGCTGCTCGCCGCTGGCGCCGTACTGGGCCTGCCGCTGGCGAACCTGGGCATCGCGCGCTACCTGGCCGGCTTTGTCGAACGCGCGCCGGTGGGCGCCTGGCCCCTGGCGGCGGCATTGCTGCTGGCCATGCTGGTGGCCTTGCTGGCTACCGTGCGGCACACCTGGTCGGCCATGCGCATGGCGCCGGCGCAAGCCTTGCGCGCTGACTGACACTTCAAGGGATACCATGATGTCTGCACGAGATTTTCGCATCGGCTGGCGCTTGCTGGCGCAGCAACCGGCGTATTCCGCCGCCGCGCTGGGCGGGCTGGCGACGGGTTTTGCGCTGTGCCTGCTGCTGCTTTGCCTGGTCCGCTATTCCTTCAGCTTCGATGCTGCCGTGCCGCAAGCCGAGCGCGTGTATGTGCTCAAGCACAGGCTCAACTTCGTTCCGCAGCCGCAGTGGCTGGAGTACACGCCATTTGCCCTGCGCGAGGTGGCCCTGCGCAGCGGTTTTCCCTTGCAAGCCAGCGTGTTCTGGCCGCGCAAGGCGACCTTCGAGCAGAATGGCCGCCAGCAGGAGCTTGAGATCACGGCCGTCGATCCCGCCTTTGCCGCCATCTTCCAGCCGCGCGTGCTGGCCGGCGACCTGTCGGCGGCGCTGAGCCGGCCCGATGGCCTGGCCCTGACGGAGTCGATGGCGCGCCGCCTGTTCGGCCGCAGCGACGTGCTGGGGCGTGACATTGCGCTGGACCGGCAACGCCTGCGCGTGCGCGCCGTGCTGGCCGATCCGCCACTGGCCAGCACGGTGCCCTATGCGGTGCTGGCGGGTACGGGCAGCGTGCTGTGGCCTGCACGCCAGCGTGACGCGGCCCTGGCCAACTGGATGGGCATCGCCGGCAAAATTTATGTCAAGACGGGAGCGGGAGTGAGCGCCGAAGCCTTGCGCGGCGTGCTGCAGGCTGCCACGGACCGGGGGCCATGGAACAGCCTGGTTCCGCCGCAGCAGCGCGCCACGCTGGGCGAGCGCAAGCCGGTCGAGATCGCGCTGGGTCCCCTGCGCGACGCCTATTTCGATACCACGGTGGCCAATACCATCGGCAGCGGTCCGCGCGCCGACCGACGGCTGGTGCTGGGACTGGGCGCCATCGGCCTGCTGATCCTGCTGCTGGCCGTGTTCAACTACATCAGCCTGGCGGCCGTGCGCACCTTGCAGCGCCAGCGTGAAATCGCCGTGCGGCGCGTGCTGGGCGCCTCCTCGGGGCAGTTGCTGGCCCAGTTCATGGCCGAATCCCTGTTGCTGTCGCTGGGAGCCACGGCGCTGGGCGTGCTGCTGGCCTGGCTGCTGCTGCCCCTGTTCGCTACGTTGGTGGCGCGGCCGCTGGATGACATCTTTGCGCCGTGGCCCCTGCTGCTGTGCGTGCTGGCCGGCGCGGCGGCGGGCGCCTATCCGGGTTGGCTGGCCTGTCGTGTCGACATGCGCCAGGCGCTGGCGCAGCGTAGCGGCGACACCCGCGGCAGCGCCGGCCTGCGCCGCGTGCTGACGGTGCTGCAACTGGCCCTGGCGATGGGCTTGGGCAGCGTGGCGCTGGCGGTGGGCTGGCAGACGCATTTTGCCAGCGAGGCTGCACACGGCTTCGATGCGGCGCCGTTGCTGGTGCTGGAACTGCCGCAGGAACAGGATATGCGCCAGCCGGCCAGCGCCGCCTTCCGCGACGCCGTGGTGCGCTTGCCCGGCGTGGCGGCGGTGGCGGACAGCCGCGACGTGCCCGGCCGCGACGGGGGCGGCGGCACGCGTTCAAGCGATATCGTGCAGCGCGGGGACGGCGGCAGCATCTCGCTGGAGATCCGCGAAGTCAGCGCCACGTTTTTTGATGTGTATGGCGTTTCCGCGCTGGCCGGGCGCGCGTTTGATCCCGCCATCGAACGTGAGCCGGGGACCAGCGCCATCGTCATCAACATGGCGGCTGTGCGCGCGCTGGGCATGGCCACGGCGCAGCAGGCGCCGGGACGCTGGCTGAATGGCAAGGCGCTGCAGATCGTCGGCGTCGTGCCGGACATCCGCTGGCAAAGCTTGCGTGAACCGCTGCTGCCGGTGATGTACCGGCTCGACGCCGCCAATGCGATGCTGACGCTGCGCCTGGCGGCGGGGGCGGACGGCACCGCCGTGGCGCAGGCCATCGCGCCCCTGTGGCAGCGCTATTTCCCGGGGCAAGTGTATGCGCCCAAGCCGCTGGCGGCGTATGCTGCCAGCGCGTATGCCGACGATCGCCGCATGGCCAGCCTGCTGGCCTGGGCCAGCGCCGCCATCTTCGTGCTGGCGGCCTTTGGCGTGTATGTGCTGGTGGCGCACAACGTGCAGCGGCGCGCGCGCGAGATCGTGTTGCGCAAGCTGCATGGCGCCGGGCGCCTGGCCATCGGGGCGCTGGTGGTGCGCGAATTTCTGTGGCTGGTCGCCATCGCCGGCGTGACCGCCTTGCCGCCTGCAGCGTTGGCGATCGCGCGCTACCTGGCGGCCTTCAGCGCGCATCCGCCCATCGGTGTCTGGCCCCTGGTGCTGGCGCTGCTGGCGGCCTCGCTGGTGGTGGCCCTGGCGAGCGCGCGCCACGCCTGGCTGGCCATGCGCATGGCGCCAGCGCAAGCCTTGCGCGATTGAGACGGGCTTGCTGCAAGCGTCAGCCCCAGGCACTCCCGGCCGATGGGCGCTCTGCAACTGCGACGCGTTACAATGGCGAGCGTACGGATCAGCCAGCAGGCGAGGTACGCCTACTTATATGTATACGTATCAGTGTACTTTTGCGTCCCTTTCGTGGGATCGGGATGGACCTGGCGGCCGCGCTTGACCTTGACCGTAGACCGGTCTACCATTAATGACTTAAAAGTAAGTTACTTGGAAAGACACATGCAAGCCCCGATTGATACCAAGCCCCGCTGGGAGCGGCGCAAGGATGCCCGCCCGCAGGAGTTGCTCGCCGCCGCCCTCGACCTGTTTGTCGAACGGGGGTTCGCATCGACGCGCCTGGAGGATGTGGCCAAGCGGGCCGGCGTGTCGAAAGGCACGCTGTACCTGTACTTTGAGAACAAGCAAGAGCTGTTCAAGGCCGTCGTGCGCGACAATATCGTGCAGTCGATCGGCGAGGCGGAAGACAGCATGGCCGCCTCGGACAGCAGCAGCGCCGAGCTGTTGCGCAAGGTGATGATGCAGTGGTGGGAAGAATTCGGCGCCACCAAGCTGGCCGGTTTGACCAAGCTGATGCTGGCCGAAGCGAACAATTTCCCGGAACTGGCGCAGTTTTACAACGAAGAAGTCGTCACGCGCGGCAATGGGCTGATCGTCAGCCTGCTGGAACGGGGCATGCAGCGGGGCGAATTTCGCCAGGTCGATCCCGTGCTGGTCAGCACCATCCTCAGCGCACCCGTCACCATGCTGATGATGTGGACGCACTCCTTCCTGCCATGCGAGGTCAAGAATATCGATCCGCTCGCCTACATGGATGCCTTTATCGACATGAGCTTGCGCAGCCTGCAGGTGGAGGCGCCCGGAAAAAGCTGATGCGCCGGGCCTGGCTACAACCGTTCAGTTGCCCCTTTTCCAAGGTTCGCCCCCTCAAATCTGCAGATCGTCGCAAATTTCCTCCATTCCCCGCCTTTATGGTTAACATGTGCTTTCAGCCAGTTCAACGATAAAATGGCGGATTATTACTTCACTTACCGAGTCCAAAGATGAATATCGAACAAGCCCGCTTCAATATGATCGAACAGCAGATCCGTCCATGGGACGTACTGGATCTCGACGTGCTGGAGCTGTTGAACGTGGTCAAACGTGAAGATTTCGTGCCGGCCGCTTATAAAAATCTGGCCTTCGTCGATACCGAAATTCCACTGGGCGGCGGCGAATGCATGCTCACGCCAAAGCTGGAAGCGCGCATTTTGCAAGACGTAGCCGTTAAAAAACATGAAAATGTGCTGGAGATCGGCACCGGTAGCGGCTACATGGCCGCTTTGCTGGCGCACAAGGCGCGTCATGTGACGAGCGTGGAAATCGTTCCCCAATTGAAAACCCTGGCCGAGCAGAACCTGGCCGCCAATGGCGTGACGAACGTGACTGTGGAACTGGGCGACGGCGCCCAGGGCTGGAGCAAGGGCGCACCGTACGACGTGATCGTCGTCTCCGGCGCCCTGGCCGTGTTGCCGGAAACACTATTGCAACAAGTCAAAGTCGGCGGCCGCATCCTGGCCATCATCGGCGAAGCGCCGATCATGTCGGCGCATTTGATCACGCGCAGCTCGGACAAGGCTTACGACACGCGCAAGCTGTTTGAAACCAATGTCACGCCGCTGCAAGCCGTGGCACCGTCGCATTTCCAGTTCTGAGGCGACCGATTCGATGGAGCATTTGAGTGCACCGCAGCTGGCCGCCTGGCTGGCTGATCCTTCCCGCGCGCGTCCCCTGTTGCTGGACGTGCGGGAACAGTGGGAGTTCGACCTGTGCCACCTCGACGGTGCCACCCTGATGCAGATGAACTCGATTCCTGCGCGCATCGATGACCTCGATGAAGACGCCGAGATCGTCTGCATCTGCCATCACGGCATGCGCAGCATGCAAGTGGCGGCCTTCCTGGAGCGCAATGGTTTTGGCAAGATCAGTAATTTGACGGGCGGCGTGCATGCCTGGGCGCTGCAAGTCGACAGCGCAATGCCTAAATACTAAGTTATGTTGCAGTAGATGCACCCAGGCATGTTTTCCTGCATGCCTGCGGAGGCCTGTACCCCGCTCACCCGGCGGGCGCAAGGCAAGCGGTAGCAGATTTTTGATTCCATCAACTTTTGACGACTCCAACGGAGAAATGCAATGCGGAAACCCCTTATCGCCGTGCTGATGACCAGCGCCTTTGTCTCGATGACATGCTCGCTGCAAGCGCAGGCGGCCGATCTCATCCAGGTGTACCAGCAGGCGCTGGCCAATGACGCACAGTATGCCAGCGCGCGCGCGGCCCTGTCGGCCGGGATGGAGCGGGTTCCGCAGGGGCTGGCAGGCTTGCTGCCGCAAGTGTCCGCCTCGGGCAGCAATACGCGCGGCAATACCGAGCAGATCGTCCAGAACAATGGGGGCAACAAGATCACCTCGCCGTCCGTGAACGTGCGTACGAACAGCTACAACCTGACCCTGGCGCAACCGCTGTTTCGTTGGGACCGTTGGGAAACCTATCAGCAAAGCAAGCTGGCGCAAGCGATCGCTGAAGCGCAATTTGCGCAAGTCCAGCAAGACTTGATCACCCGCGTGGCGCAGGCGTATTTCGACGTGCTGAGCGCGCAGGACAACCTGGGCGCCACCCAGGCGCAAAAAGTCGCCACGACGGAGCAACTGGCATCGGCCAAGCGCAATTTCGAAGTCGGCACGCAAACGATTACCGACACGCACGAAGCGCAAGCGGCCTACGACCTGGTGGTGGCGCAGGAATTTGCCGCCATCAATGACCTGGCCAACAAGCGCAGTGCCCTGCAAACCATCATCGGCGAGGCGCCGACGAATCTGGCGCCGATGCGCATGGGCGTGGTCATCAGCGCGCCCGAACCGGCTGCCGTCGAGCCGTGGGTGTCGTCCGCCGAAGAGCAGAACTATGGCGTCGTCACGGCCCAGTTCAATGTGGAATCGGCCAAGCGCGACATCGGCCGCAACCGCGCCGGCCACTACCCGACCCTGGACCTGATCGCCAACACGGGCCATAGCTACACCTCCGGTGGCGGCAATGGCAACGGCAATAACAACAATGCCATCGGCGTGCAGTGGAGCATCCCGATCTTCAGCGGCTTTGCCGTCACCAGCAAGGTGCGCGAATCGATCGCGCTGGAAAACAAGGCCCGCAACGACCTGGAAACGGCACGCCGCACGGCGTCGCAAGGCGCGCGCCAGGCTTTCCTCGGCGTCAACAGCGGCCTGGCGCAAGTCAAGGCGCTGGAAGCGGCGGAAGTGTCGAGCAAATCGGCGCTGGAGTCGAACCAGCTCGGCTATCAAGTGGGCGTGCGCATCAATATCGACGTCTTGAATGCGCAGAAACAGTTGTTCTCGACGCAAAAAGACCTGTCGAAGGCCCGTTACGACACCATCATGAACGGCTTGCGCCTGAAGGCAGCGGCCGGCACCTTGAAGGAAACGGATCTGGTGCCAGTCAACGCCTTGCTGGACAAGTAATCCAGCGTTTGCGCGGGATCAAAGCCAGCACCGGCAACGGCGCTGGTTTTTTTTCGTCCCGCGCCCGGCGTCACATGGAGCGGCTGTTGGCGACTTGGGTGAGGACGACGCCCGCCACCACCAAGGCCGCACCGGTCCAGTGCAGCGGAGAAATATGCTTGACGGCAAAGCCCAGCAAGCCGTAGCGGTCGATGGCCAGCGCGGCCAGCATCTGTCCGCCGATGACGGCCGCCATGAAGGGACCGGAACCCATGCGCGGCGCCAGCATCAGTGCCGCCGTAATATAAAACACGCCGGCCGCGCCACCCAACCAGGACCAGCCCGGCCCGCGCACGGCGAGGTGGAAATCGGGTGCAGGCACGCGCCAGATCAGCATCACCAGCGACGCGAGCACGGCGCTGACGGCCAGCGAAGCGATCGCGGCCCACAGCGGGTGGCCCAGGTTGCGGCCCAGTGCGGCATTCGCGCCCGCCTGGAAAGGGACGACGGCGCCGGCCAGCATGGCCAGCGGGGCAAATACGGTAATCCATCCTTGCATGTGTGACTCCATCACTTTGAGTTGATGGCGTCATCGTATTATGCTGTCATGATTAAATCCAATTCGTAATTTGTCATTCAATTATGCACCAAATGAATAATCTACGCGCCGTCGATTTGAACCTGCTGGTGATCCTGGAAGCGCTGCTCAGCGAACGCCATCTGTCGCGCGCGGCGCAGCGCTTGCACATGAGCCAGCCTGCCGTCAGCCATGCGCTGGCACGCTTGCGCCACTTGCTCGACGACCCGCTGCTGTTGCGCGGCAAGGGCGGCTTCCAGCCCACGGCGCGCGCGCTGGCGCTGGCGCGGCCGCTGGCCGAGGCCCTGCAAAGCGTGCGCTCCGTGCTCGGCGGTGCCGTCTTCGAGGCGGCCACGGCGCAACGCGTGTTTCGCCTGGCCATGTCCGATTATGGCGCAGCGTTGATCTTGCCTGCCTTGCTGCGCCGCTTGCGCGTGGAAGCGCCCGGCATCGACCTGGCCATCAGCTATGCCAGCCGTCCGGCCGTGGTGGCCGGCGTGCAGGATGGCGAGATCGACCTGGCGCTGGGCGTGTTCCCGCAATTGCCCGAGCAGTTACACAGGGAAACCTTATTTGAGGAAACGTTCGTGTGCGCGCTCGATCCGGCCAGCCTGGCGCCCGGTGAAACATTGAGTTTGGAGACCTATCTGGCGCGCCCCCATGTGCTGGTGGCGTCCAGCGAGGGCGGCATGGCAGCCGAAGTCGACGCGGCCCTGGCCCAGTTGGGCCAGACGCGCCGCGTCGCCGTGCGCGTGCCGTATTGGACGGTGGCACCGGATGTCGTGCTGGGGACGGATCTGATCCTGACGGTGGCGCAGCGCGCCTTGCGCGGCAGCGCGGCGCAGGGGCTGGCACAGCATTCTGCGCCATTTGCCATCGCGCCATTTGCGTTTGAAGTGATACGGCACCGCCGCACGGACGGCGATGCGGGCATCGCCTGGCTGCGCGCCGCGATTGCAACGGCCGCAGGGCCAGGCTGATGTGTTACAGCCCGCCGCCCTGGCCGTCGAACTTGCGTTCGATCAATTCGATCTTGTAGCCATCCGGATCGGTGATGAAGGCGATGACCGTGTGGCCACCCTTGACGGGGCCCGGTTCGCGCGTGACGTTGCCGCCATTCGCCCGTGCCGCGTCGCAGGCGGCGACGATATCGTCGGCCGAGATGGCGATGTGGCCATACGCCGTGCCCAGCTCGTAGCTGGTGGTGCCATAGTTATACGTCAGTTCCAGTTCCGCGTGGTCGGGATTCGCGCCGTAGCCGACGAAGGCCAGCGTGTACTGGTATTCGGGATTGTCGCTGGTGCGCAGCAATTTCATGCCCAGGACCTTGGTGTAAAAATCGATGGAGCGCTGCAGGTCGCCGACCCGTAACATGGTGTGCAAAATACGCATCGTAAATCCTTGAGGGTGAGGGGAGTGGCAGGATTTTATGCGTTTTATGGCTTTCTTGCCGAGACCGCCCGGCTGCCCTGGTGCAGGACAGCAGCGGACGGTGACGTTAGTGCCTCTGGATTTACTCCAGATGGGCGTCCAGGGTGATTTCCGTGGCCAGCAACTTCGACACGGGGCAGCCCAGCTTGGCGCGCAGGGCCGCATCCTGGAACGCTTCCTCGGTGGCGCCGGGAATGCTGGCCACCAAGGTCAGGTGCACGGCCGTGATGGCATAGCTGCCATCGATTTTTTCCAGGCTGACATCGGCCGTGGTTTTCAGGGCCGTGGCGCGCAAGCCCGCTTCTCCCAGCTGGCCGGACAGGGCCATGGTGAAGCAGGCGGCATGGGCGGCGCCGATCAGTTCTTCCGGGTTGCTGCCGGGACCGTCTTCGAAGCGCGTGTTGAAGCCATATGCCACATTGTCGAGCGCGCCGCTTTGGGTGGAAATAAACCCTTTGCCATCTTTAAGGCCGCCACTCCAGACGGCTGATCCTGTTTTTTTCATGATGTGCTCCTTGCGTGGTTCGAGCGTTCATCATGCGCGCCCCACCTATGCCCTTCCGTTCGTTGCGTCACACAGGGGGCGCATGCGCGGCGCATCGGCGCTCACTGCGCCGGCGTCACGCGCCAGATGGCATTGCCCACGTCGTCCGCCACCAGCAACGCGCCCGCCTTGTCGACGGCCACGCCCACGGGGCGCCCCTGCGCCTTGCCATTCTCGTCCAGGAAGCCGCTGACGACATCCTGTGGCGGGCCGTTGGGCACGCCATTGGCGAAGGGCACATGGATGACTTTATAGCCGCTGAAGGGCTTGCGGTTCCACGAGCCGTGCTGGCCGACGAAGGCGCCGCCCCGGTAGCGTTCGGGCAGCAAGGTGTCGTCATAAAACGCCAGTCCCAGCGAGGCCGTGTGCGCGCCCAGCGCGTAGTCGGGCGCGATGGCGGCGGCCACCAGTTCGGGGCGCGGCGGCTTGACCCGCGCATCGACGTGCTGGCCGAAATAACTGTAGGGCCAGCCATAGAAGGCGCCGTCCTTGACGGAGGTCATGTAGTCCGGCACCAGATCGTTGCCCAGCTCGTCGCGCTCATTGACGGCCGTCCACAGCGCCCCCGTCCCGGGTTGCCAGGCCATGCCGTTCGGATTGCGCAAGCCCGTGGCGTACACGCGTGCCTTGCCCGTCGCCCGCGTGACTTGCCAGATGGCGGCGCGGCCATCTTCGGCCGCCATGCCATTCTCGCCCACATTGCTGTTCGAGCCGACGGAAACATAGAGAAATTTGCCGTCGGCGCTGGCGACGACGTTCTTGGTCCAGTGATGATTGATGGGCCCGCCCGGCAAATCCATCACCTTCACGCCCGGCGCCGTGATGACCGTTTGTCCGGTGACGTAAGGAAAACGCAGCAGGGCGTCGGTATTGGCGATGTACAGCTCGTTGCCGACCAGGGCCATGCCGAACGGCGAGTTCAGTCCTTGCAGGAACGCACTGCGCGTCTGCGCCACGCCATTTGCATCGATGCCGCGCAGCAGGGTAATCCGGTTGGCGCTGGGCGTGGCGGCACCCGCCTTCTTCATCTGCATCTGCATGATGGCGCCCTTGATGCCCTTGCCGTCGTCCGGTTTCGGCGGGGCATTCGTTTCCGCCACCAGCACGTCGCCATTCGGCAGCACGTACAGCCAGCGTGGATGATCGAGGTCGCGCGCATACGCATGGATGGCCAGGCCGGGCGCGACCACGGGGCGCTGCGCGCCTGTCCAGCGCTGCACGGGCGCCACCTTGACGGTGGGAATGAATCGCTTGTCCGGTGCTGGCAGGGCGGGTTGCGGGCCGAAGCCCACGGGCATGGCGGGCGCCTGGGCGTGGGCGACAGTGGTGCCGCAGGCAGCGGCCAGCAGGAATGAACAGACGTAGCGGTGCATGGCGTACTCCATAACGCTACCAGTGCGAGTAGCAGTGCGTGAAAGTTCGATTCAGCGCGCCTTCTTTGGTTCCAGCTGCGCGTCAGGGCGGGCCTGTTGCGGCGCGGCCGGCTTGACCTTTTCCACGCCGGGCTGGGCGCGTCGGTCCGTATCGACCAGGCCGCGTTCCAGGTCGCTGGCCGCCTGCTGCATGATTTTGCGCGGGCGCACGTCTTGCGCGTCGGGAGATTCATCACGCTCGTGCGGCAGACGGTCGACACCGTCATTTTTGACCTTTTCATCGGTATTGATCTTGCGTTCACTTGGTGGGGTAAGCATACGGCCTCCTGACAGTAAAGTTGACGTGAGTTCAGTGTCCTGCCGCGACAGGCCGCCTGCAAGCGGATTTGTCCGTGCTGGGGGCGCTGGCGCACGCATGGACGATTCTTTTTCTGCGCTACACTGCGTGCAACACCAAGAACGCCCCTTGCAGGCACACGGCCGCCGCACTATACTGTGCATATATACAGTATCATGCGATGGCGGCGTGCGACGCGACAGCCTGGGGCGGCTTGCCACCGAATTCACTTCCGAGACTCTTATGCCCGTCGATACACACGCCGAACAGCGCGCCGAACAGCCAGCCGCGACCTTGCCAGCCCCGGGCGAGCGCTTCAACCTGGGCGCCAAGACCATCGCCCTGGTCGTGCGCCAGAATACGGATGGCATTGCCGAGCCCGTGAAAAGCATCGTCGATTTCCTGCAAGTGCTGGGCCACACGGTAGTCTTTGAGGCGGAGACGGCCGCGCATCTGAACCTGGCGTTTCCCGGCGTGCGCGCCATGTCGCCGGCCGAGATCGGCGCCGCCGCCGATTGCGCCATCGTCATGGGCGGCGACGGCACCATGCTGGGCATTGCGCGCCAGCTGGCGCCATTCGATGTCCCCTTGATCGGTATCAATCAAGGGCGCTTGGGCTTCATGACGGATATCCCGCTCGAGCGCATGCTGCCCGTGCTGGCGCAAATTCTCGGTGGCCGCTTCAAGGCAGAACGCCGCACCTTGCTCGAAGGCAGTGTGCTGCGCGACGGCGAGTCGATTCACGTGGGCATGGCCGTCAACGATGTCGTCGTCTCGCGCGGCGGCGGCGCCGGCATGGCCGAATTGCGCGTCGAGGTCGATGGACACTTCATGTACAACCAGCGTTCGGATGGCTTGATCATTTCCACGCCCACGGGCTCGACCGCGTACTCGCTGTCGGCTGGCGGCCCCTTGCTGCACCCGACCCTGGGCGGCATCGTGCTCGTGCCGATCGCCCCGCATGCGCTGTCGAACCGCCCCATCGTCCTGCCCGACTCCAGCCAGATCGTCGTGGAAATCGTGCGCGGGCGCGATATCAGCGTCAATTTCGACATGCAGACCTTTGCCAGCCTGGTGCAGCAAGATCGCATCCTTATCCGCCGTTCGCCGCACACGATTACCTTCCTGCATCCGGAAGGGTGGAGTTACTACAACACCCTGCGTGAAAAATTGCACTGGAATGAGTATCCGTCGGGCGAGGGCAAGCTCAGCTAACATTTTCCCCACGTCAACCCGCGGTGCGCCGCCTAACCACAGAAGCCATGCTCCATACACTGTCCATTCGCGATTTTGTCATTGTCGATACCATTGAACTGGAATTTTCCGCCGGCTTCAGCGTGCTGACGGGTGAGACGGGCGCCGGCAAGTCCATCCTCATCGATGCGCTCACCCTGGCGCTGGGCGGACGCGGCGACGCCAGCGTGGTGCGCGAAGGCGCGGCCAAGGCCGATATCACGGCCGATTTTTCCGTCAGCGAGGTGGCGCAGGCCTGGCTGGTGGCGCATGAATTCGCCAACGACGATGGCGGCGCCCTGCTGC
Organism: Janthinobacterium lyxosi; assembly: GCF_051380665.1. Taxonomy (NCBI): domain Bacteria; kingdom Pseudomonadati; phylum Pseudomonadota; class Betaproteobacteria; order Burkholderiales; family Oxalobacteraceae; genus Janthinobacterium; species Janthinobacterium lyxosi. Next base: position 56,949 of record NZ_JBNYXM010000009.1, on the reverse strand, counting down.
GCCGCGTGATCGACAATGCGGGCCGCTCGAAAGCGTATATCAACGGCATCCCCGCCACGGCCGCGCAGTTGCGCGAACTGGGCGACATGCTGGTCGATATCCACGGCCAGCACGCGCACCAGTCCTTGCTGAAAAGCGAGGCGCAGCGCGCCCTGCTCGATGGTCAGGCGACGGCGCGCGAAGCGGGCGTGGAGCAGGATGCGCGGCAGGTGGCGGCGCTGCACAAGCGCTGGCGCGCCCTCGTGCGCCAGCGCGAAGAATTCGAAACGAATGCCGCCAACGTGCTGTACGAGCGCGAACGGCTGGAATGGCAAGTGGGCGAACTGGAAAAACTGGCTGCCAAGCCGGGCGAGTGGACGGAGATCACGAACGAGCACAGCCGCCTGTCGCACGCGGCCAGCTTGCTGGAAGGGGCGCAGGAAGCCCTGTCCCTCATTTCCGAGTCGGAAGACCACCCCATCGTGTCGCAACTGTCGGCCTTGAACCAGAAGCTGGGCAAGCTGGTGTCCGTGGACGCGGAATTGCAGCCGATCGTCGACCTGATCGAATCGTCGCGCATCCAGCTGCAGGAATCCGTGTACGCGCTGAACAACTACCTGGACCGGGTCGAACTGGACCCGGAGCGACTGCACCAGCTCGACGCGCGCATGGAAGCCATGCACAGCACGGCCCGCAAATTCCGCGTCACACCAGAAGAGCTACCGGAGGAACACGCCAAGCTGTCGGAAAAGCTGCAGCACCTGGCCGACGCTTCCGACATCGAAGGCTTGCTGCGCCAGGAAGCGAAGATCGAAGCGGAATACCGCGTCGTGGCGGGCCGCCTGTCGGCCACGCGCCAGGCGGCGGCAGTGGAGCTGGGGCACGCCGTCACGCGCGCCATGCAGGAACTGAGCATGACGGGCGGCAGTTTTGAAATCGCCCTGCATCCGTGCGTACCGTCTGCCCATGGTCTGGAGCAAGTGGAATTCCTCGTTGCCGGCCATGCGGGCACGGCGCCCCGCTCGCTGGCCAAAGTGGCGTCCGGCGGCGAACTGGCGCGCATTGCGCTGGCCATCTCCGTCATCACCTCGCACGCTACCACCACGCCGACCCTGATCTTCGATGAGGTCGACAGCGGCATCGGCGGCGCCGTGGCCGAAGTGGTGGGGCGCCTGCTGAAACGCCTGGGGCAAGGACGGCAAGTACTGTGCGTGACCCATTTGCCGCAAGTGGCCAGCCAGGCGAACCAGCATTTTCAGGTGGCAAAAAGCACCCTGGAGAATGGCAAGACGGCATCGCGCATCGACATGCTCGATGCCAAGGCCCGCGTGGAAGAAGTGGCGCGCATGCTGGGCGGCCTGGAAATCACGGCCACCACGCGCAAGCACGCGCGCGAGTTGCTGGCGATTTGATTCGTGGCTGGGGGTAGACCGGGGTCAGACCCGCCGGGTCTGACCCCAGCCTTTGCTTGTGGGCTAATTGTCGAGAGCCATCATTCCCCCCAGCCTTTGCTGTGGGTGAATTGCATCAACATCCATCTTTCCCGATGTTGACGCAATGTAACTATAATAGTTGGGCTATCCATCCAACGCCTTCGAAGAGCCTTCATGTCATTTCAAACAGAACCGCCGTACACGCATGGCAGCATCGACCGCAGCGCCGTGGTGCTGGTCAACCTGGGCACGCCCGACGCGCCGACCTCGTCGGCCGTGCGGCGTTACCTGAAGCAATTTTTGTCCGATCCCCGCGTGGTGGAGATTCCCCGCGTCGTCTGGTGGTTCATCCTGAACCTGATTATTTTGCCATTTCGCTCTGGCCAGTCGGCCAAGAAATATGCGTCGATCTGGACGCGCGAGGGTTCGCCCCTGAAAGTGCATACGCAGAAACAGGCGAAATTGCTGGCCGGCGCGCTGGCCGAGCGGGGCCACGACGGCGTCACGGTGGCCATGGCCATGCGCTACGGTTCGCCTTCCCTGCCCGAAGTGCTGGCCAGGCTGAAAAGCGAAGGCTGCGAGCGCATCGCCATCCTGCCAGCCTATCCGCAATATTCGGGCACGACGACGGGCTCCATCTACGACGCCGTGTTCGCCCATTGCGCCACCGTGCGCAATGTGCCGGAATTGCGTTTTATTAAGCAGTATCACGAGCACGACACGTATATCGACGCCTTGCGCGATTCCGTGTTGAATCACTGGGAAGCGCATGGCCGTCCGGAAAAACTGGTGATGAGTTTTCATGGCGTACCCAAGCGTACCTTGCTGCTGGGCGATCCCTACCACTGCCAATGCCTGAAAACGGCGCGATTGCTGGCGGAAAAGTTAAAGTTGAGTAAAGAGCAATATATGGTGACCTTCCAGTCGCGCTTTGGCAAGGCCGAATGGCTGCAGCCGTACACGGCACCCACCCTGGTGGCGCTGGCGCAACAGGGCGTCAAGCGCGTTGACCTGCTGTGTCCGGGCTTTACCAGCGATTGCCTGGAAACGCTGGAAGAGATCGCCATGGAAGCCAAGCATGATTTCGAAACGGCCGGCGGCCAGCACTTTCATTACATTGCTTGCCTGAACGAAACGCCAGCCTGGATCGCCGGCATGGCGGAAATTGCCGAACAGCACATGATTGGCTGGCCGACGATGAAGACGGCGCCGCAGCGCGAGGCGGACAAGAAAGCGGGCGAGCAGGCGCGCGCGACGGCCCTGGCGCTGGGCGCGGCGAATTAAGGGGTATTGATTTTTACGCAATAAAAAGCCGCGCTTGCGCGGCTTTGTCATGTCTGGCGTGGCCAAAGCAATCTCCAGATAGTAGCGCTGCCAGTGGCGATGGCTGTAGCGGGGCTGGTAGAATGCCCGCTTTGCCGTGGGAAGCCTGCAAAATCAAGGGAGCGCGCACGCCTCGCTGCCCGAAATGGGAAGTGCTTTGTAATAAGCTGTAACATGGAACGATGTAATCCCTGGTTTTGCCACGCATACCCCTTGAAACAATAGGATATAGCCCCATCTGCCCGTTAGTGTTGTAAAGATTTTAGACTAACTCATTTAAGTCATTGATTGTAGGAGCTTTTCAGATGCAAGATCAGGAAAATCAAGCTGTACCTAATCCGCAAGCGGACGCCGCGGCGACTGCCCCATCGACTCCCGCAGAGCCTACTTTGGAAGAGCAGCTGGCGAGTACCGAAGCGCGTCTTGCAGAGATGCACGATGCCTTCATGCGCGCCAAGGCCGATGGCGAAAATATTCGTCGCCGTGCGCAGGAAGATGTTGCTAAAGCGCATAAATTCGCAGTGGAAAGCTTTGCCGAAGCCATGGTGCCGGTGAAAGACAGCCTGGAAACGGCGCTGACGGTGGAAGCACCGACCATCGAATCGCTGAAAGAAGGCGTCGAGATGACCCTGAAGCAACTGAACGCTGCGTTCGAGCGCAACCGCCTGGTGGAAGTGTTGCCAGTGCAGGGTGAAAAGCTCGATCCGATGAAACACCAGGCCGTTGCCGTGGTGCCAGCGGAGCAGGAAGCCAATACCATCGTGTCTGTCCTGCAAAAGGGCTATATGATTGCGGACCGCCTGCTGCGTCCAGCCATTGTAACGACCGCGCAAGCAAAATAATCAGAGGGCGGCATCAAGCAAGCCTTGAAACCATGCCGCTTTGCCACATATAAGAACCATCTGAAATCTAGCAAATAAAAGGAAATAAATCATGGGTAGAATTATCGGTATCGATCTGGGAACCACGAATTCCTGCGTTTCCATCATGGAAAACGGTCAACCAAAGGTAATCGAAAACGCTGAAGGCGCACGCACGACGCCGTCGATTATTGCTTATCAAGAAGATGGCGAAATTCTCGTCGGCGCGCCAGCGAAACGCCAGGCCGTGACCAATCCGAAAAACACGCTGTACGCAGTCAAGCGTTTGATCGGTCGCAAGTTCGACGAAAAAGAAGTACAAAAAGACATCGCGCTGATGCCGTACCAAATCATGAAAGCCGACAACGGCGATGCATGGATCGGCGTACGCGACAAAAAACTGGCGCCGCCACAAATTTCCGCTGAAGTGCTGCGCAAGATGAAAAAAACGGCAGAAGACTACCTCGGTGAAGAAGTCACCGAAGCCGTCATTACCGTGCCAGCGTACTTCAACGACTCGCAGCGTCAAGCCACCAAGGATGCCGGCCGTATCGCTGGCCTGGACGTCAAGCGCATCATCAACGAGCCAACGGCGGCAGCGCTGGCGTTCGGCCTGGACAAGACCGAAAAAGGCGACCGTAAAATCGCCGTGTATGACTTGGGTGGCGGTACGTTCGACGTGTCGATCATCGAAATCGCAGATGTTGATGGCGAGAAACAATTTGAAGTGCTGTCCACCAACGGCGACACCTTCCTGGGCGGCGAAGACTTCGACCAGCGCATCATCGATTACATCATCGACGAGTTCAAGAAGATCAACGGCATCGATCTGAAAAAAGATCCGATCGCTCTGCAGCGCATCAAGGCTTCGGCCGAGCGCGCGAAGATCGAACTGTCGTCGTCGCAACAAACCGAGATCAACGAGCCGTACATCGCCATGGCCAATGGCGCGCCGGTCCACCTGAACCTGAAGATGACCCGCGCCAAGCTGGAGTCCCTGGTGGAAGAACTGATCATCGCGACGATGGAACCTTGCCGCATCGCCATCAAGGATGCTGGTGTAAAAGTGTCCGACATCGACGACATCATCCTGGTCGGCGGCATGACCCGCATGCCGAAGGTACAGGAAAAAGTGAAGGAATTCTTCGGCAAAGATCCACGCAAAGACGTGAATCCGGACGAAGCCGTGGCAGTGGGCGCAGCGATTCAAGGTTCGGTCCTGTCGGGCGAACGTAAAGACTTGCTGTTGCTGGACGTAACGCCTTTGTCCCTGGGTATCGAAACCCTGGGCGGCGTGATGACCAAGATGATCCACAAAAACACGACGATTCCGACCAAGTTCAGCCAGGTGTTCTCGACGGCCGACGACAATCAGCCTGCGGTGACCATCAAGGTCTTCCAGGGTGAGCGCGAAATCGCCGCCGGTAACAAAGGCTTGGGTGAATTCAATCTGGAAGGCATTCCACCATCGTCGCGCGGCACGCCGCAGATCGAAGTGACCTTCGACATCGACGCCAACGGCATCTTGCATGTCGGCGCGAAAGACAAGGCCACCGGCAAGGAAAACAAGATCACGATCAAGGCCAATTCCGGCTTGACCGAGGCTGAAATCCAGAAGATGGTAAAAGACGCCGAGTTGAACGCGGAAGAAGACAAGAAGGTTAAAGAATTGGCCGAGTCGCGCAATCAGGCCGATGCTCTGGTACACTCGACCCGGAAATCCTTGACCGAATACGGCGACAAGCTCGATGCGGGCGAGAAAGAGAAGATCGAAGCGGCGATCACCGACCTGGAAGCAAGCATCAAGGCGGGCGACAAGGCTGAGATCGACACCAAGGTGGAAGCACTGTCGAGCGCATCGCAGAAACTGGGCGAAAAAATGTATGCCGACATGCAAGCGCAGCAAGCTGCCGGCGGCGCGGAAGGTGCACAGCAAGCTGCTGGCGCATCGGATGCAGGCGCCAAGCAAGACGACGTTGTTGACGCTGACTTCAAAGAAGTCAAAGACAGCAAGTAATGTCTCGCGCTCCCATGAACTGGGGGCAGCCGGGCTGAACGCTACATCGCGGGATTAGCCGCGAAGACCGGCCGAGCCGAGTCGTTGCCCAGTGCAGCACTCGACTCGGCTTTTTCGTGTAATTTTTACATCAGTAGATAGACTGCAAGGTGCCGACAACATGGCAAAGCGTGATTTTTACGAGACACTCGGTGTCGCAAAAAATGCTTCGGAAGAAGAGATCAAAAAGTCTTACCGTAAACTGGCGATGAAATACCATCCGGACCGCAATCCGGATAGCAAGGAATCGGAAGAAAAGTTTAAGGAAGTCAAAGAAGCCTACGAAATGCTGACCAATCCGGAAAAGCGCGAAGCGTATGACCGCTATGGTCACGCCGGCGTGGACCCGAACATGGGCGGCGGTGGCGGCTTCGGCGGCGGTGCCGGCGGCTTTGCCGACAGCTTCGGCGATATCTTCGGCGACATCTTTGGCGGTGGCGGTGGACGCAGCCGCAATGCGGGGCCACAGGTGTACCGTGGCGCCGACTTGCGCTACAACCTGGAAATTACACTGGAGCAAGCTGCGCACGGCTTCGACACGACCATCCGCGTGCCGAGCTGGGACAAGTGCGACACCTGCCACGGCAGCGGCGCCAAGCCGGGCACGTCGCCAACCACCTGCGGTACTTGCGGTGGCCACGGCCAGGTGCGCATGCAGCAAGGTTTCTTCAGCATCCAGCAAACCTGCCCGAAATGCCATGGCAGCGGCAAGGTCATCACCGACCCCTGCACGCCATGCGGCGGCGCCGGTCGCATCAAGCGCAACAAGACCCTGGAAGTCAAGATACCAGTCGGTATCGACAACGGCATGCGTATCCGTTCGTCCGGCAACGGCGAACCGGGCACGAATGGCGGCCCAGCGGGCGACCTGTACGTGGAAATCCACATCAAGCCGCACGCCGTGTTCCAGCGCGAAGGCGACGACCTGCATTGCGAAATGCCGATCTCGTTCACCAAGGCGGCCCTGGGCGGCGAAATCGAAGTGCCGACCCTGAACGGCAAAGTGTCGTTCACGATCCCGGAAGGCACCCAGTCGGGCAAGACCTTCCGCCTGAAAGGCAAGGGCATCAAGGGCGTGCGCTCCGGTTACGCGGGCGACCTGTTCTGCCACGTGGCGATCGAAACACCGGTGAAGCTGACGGAAAAACAGAAAGACCTGCTGCGCGACTTTGAAAAGTCGACCACTGAGGGTGGTGCCAAGCACAGTCCGCAAAGCAAGACCTGGAAAGACAAGGTCAAGGATTTTTTTGAGTAAGCACACGTAATACCAGGCGCCGGGATGCTTAAACATCCCGGCGTTTTTTTCACTACGACTGAGAAATGTGCGTACATCGCCGGCCTATGGGCGCGATCTGCCGCCCTCAGTCGTACTCACACAATGGGAGCGATATGACCGAACCGAAAAATGGCCTGGCCCTGGCGGAACTGCTGCAGCGAAACCGCCGCTGGGCCGACTCGATGGTGGCGAAAGACCCGAACTTCTTCAAGAACCTGGAAGCGCAAACGTCGCCCGAATACCTGTGGATCGGCTGTTCCGACAGCCGCGTGCCCGCCAACGAATTGCTGGGCATGGCGCCTGGTGACGTGTTTGTCCACCGTAACATTGCCAATGTGGTCGTGCACTCCGACCTCAATTGCCTGTCCGTCCTGCAATTTGCCGTGGACGTGCTGAAAGTCAAACATGTCATCATCGTCGGCCATTACGGCTGCAAGGGCGTACATGCGGCCATGACGGGCACGCGCATCGGCCTGGTCGACAACTGGCTGCGCCACGTGCAGGACGTGGGCCAGAAGCACGAACGCTACCTGGGCGACGTGCTGACCAGCCGCCAGCGCGGCGACCGCCTGTGCGAACTGAACGTGGTCGAGCAGGTCTTGAACGTGTGCCAGACCACCATCGTGCAAGATGCGTGGGAACGGGGCCAGGAACTCAGCGTCCATGGTTGGGTCTATGGCTTGAAAGATGGCTTGCTGAACGACCTGGAAGTGACCGTCACGGCCGGCCACGAGCTGGCGCCGCGCATGGCGACCCGCCTGGCTCGCTACGAAGCAACGGCGTAAGCAGCGCCGGCGCCGCGCCAGATCCCTGGCCACGCCGATGCCTGTCGCAGCGTGGCGCAACGCGCCGCGCATATCCATATGGTAAATGCTTCGTTTGCAAGCAAGGCCGGCCGGCATACAGTGGACTTCCCCAGACTCTTGGCGAATTCCCATGTCGGCCGTCCTGAAACCCGTGCTTTCCACCAGCCATTTCCGTATCGAGACTTTCGATGCGCCGCTCGGCGCGCAAGTGCTGGGGCTGGACCTGGCGCAGCCGCTGTCGCTGGGCGACTTCCAGCGCCTGCACCACGCCCACCTCGACCATCACGTGCTGGTGTTTCGCGAACAGCACATCACGCCGCAGCAGCAAGTCGATTTCAGCCGCCGTTACGGTCCCCTGCAAATCCACGTGCTGCGCCAGTTCCAGTTGCCGACGCAGCCGGAAGTGCTGATCATCTCGAACATCGTCGAGGATGGCCAGCCCATCGGCCTGGGCGATGCGGGCCATTTCTGGCACTCGGACCTCTCGTACAAGGAAGTGCCCAGCCTCGGCTCCATGCTGTACGCGCAAGAGTTGCCGGACGAGGGCGGCGATACCGTGTTTGCGAATATGCACCTGGCCTGGGAAAGCTTGCCGGCCGCGCTGCGCCACGCCGTGCGCGGCGCCCGTGCCGAGCACAGCTACCTGAGCCAGTATGAGGAATTGCGCCGCCGCAATCCCTGGCGGCCCGCCTTGACGCAGGCGCAGATCGATGAAGTCAAACCTGTCACCCATCCCGTCGTGCGCGTGCATCCGGAAACGGGACGCCGTGCCCTGTTTGTCAGCGAACATTTCACCACGCGCATCATCGGCTTGCCCGCCGATGAAAGCCGCACCCTGCTCGACGAACTGTTTGCCCACAGCGTGCGCCCCGAGCACTTGTATGTGCACCGCTGGCAGCCGCACGACCTGGTGTTCTGGGATAACCGCTCCTTGATGCACCTGGCGACGGGGTGCCCGCCCGAGCAGCGCCGCAAGCTGTATCGCACCACCATCGAAGGCGATGCGCCGTACTGATTTTTTGACCGTAGTTGACCAAGGAGTGTCCATGTTGCCGATCTTTAGCTTTGTCCGCCGCCGCCTTTTCGCCACCATCGCCATGCTGTGTTTGACATGCATGGCGGCAAGCATGGCCCGGGCCGAAGGCCAGATCCGCATCGCCGGCCAGCATGGCATCACCTTCTTGCTGCTCAATATTGCGCAGGAACAAAAGCTGATCGAAAAGCATGGCAAGCAGCAGGGCGTCGACGTGAAGGTCGCGTGGATCACCTTGTCCGGCGGACCCGCCATCAATGACGCTTTGTTGTCGGGCAATATCGATATCGCGGGGGGCCGGCCTGGGGCCGCTGTTGACCATATGGGACCGCACGAAAGGCCGGCAGAATGTGCGCGGCGTGGCCTCGCTCGGCAATTTCCCTTACTACTTGGTCAGCAACAATCCCAAGGTGAAAACTCTGGCGGACTTGACGGACAAGGACCGCATCGCCTTGCCGGCCGTGTCCGTCTCCGTGCAGGCGCGCATCTTGCAGATGGCGGTGGCGAAACAGTGGGGCGACAAGGAATTTGCGCGGCTCGATAAAATCACGCAAACCCTGCCGCACCCGGACGCGGCCGCCGCCATTATCGCCGGCGGCACGGAGCTCAGTGGACACTTTGGCAACTCGCCGTTCCAGGAGCAGGAACTGGCGCAGAACCCGAACGCCCACATCATCCTGAACTCGTATGACGTGCAGGGCGGACCCAGCTCATCGACCCTGCTGTATGCGACAGAAAAGTACCGCAAGGACAATCCCAAGACTTACCGCGCCTTCATCGCCGCGCTGGCGGAAGCGGCGCAGTATGCGAGCAGCAATCCGCATGGCGCGGCCGACATCTATATCAAGGTGAATAAAAGCAAGGTGGACCGCAATCTGCTGCTGAAAATCTTTGCCAACCCGCAAGTGCAGTTCAAGATCGCGCCGCAAAACACTTATGGCCTGGCGCAATTCCTGCACCGCGTGAATGCCATCCGCAACCTGCCCGACAGCTGGCGCGATTATTTTTTTGACGACCCTGCCATCACGCAAGGAGGCTGACATGAACGCACCCGCTTTTCACCTGGTACGTCCTCAGGTCACGCTACAGCCATTGCTCAGCGTGAAACATGTCAGCCTGGAATACCGGACGGAACAGCGCACCGTGCGCGCCACGCATGATGTCAGTTTCGACGTGTTTCGGGGCGACCGTTTCGTCTTGCTGGGACCATCCGGTTGCGGCAAGTCGTCATTGCTGAAAGCCGTGGCCGGTTTCATCGCGCCGCGTGCGGGCAGCATCGCCATGCAGGATAAAATCATCACGAAGCCGGGGCCGGATCGTGTCGTCGTGTTCCAGGAATTCGATCAATTGCCACCATGGAAGACGGTGTTGGAAAACGTCATGTTCCCTTTGTTGGCCAGCAAGCGGCTCGACAAGGTGGCGGCCCGCGAGCGCGCCCATCACTGGATTGCCAAGGTGGGCCTGGCCGGCTTTGAAGATGCCCATCCGCACACCTTGTCGGGTGGCATGAAGCAACGGGTAGCCATCGCGCGCGCCCTGGCCATGCAGCCGGAAGTGCTGCTGATGGACGAGCCGTTTGCCGCGCTCGATGCATTGACGCGGCGCAAGATGCAGGAAGAGCTGAGCCGCCTGTGGGAAGAGCTGCGCTTTACCCTCGTCTTCGTCACGCATTCGATCGAGGAAGCGCTGGTGGTGGGCAACCGCATCCTGCTGCTGTCGCCCCATCCGGGCCGCGTGCGTGCCGAGCTCAACAGCCATCAATTCGGCTTGCACAGCGCGGGCAGTGCGGAATTCCAGGCCGCCAGCAGCCGCATCCACGGCCTGCTGTTTGATGAGGAAGTTACTCCATTCCCGCAAGCAGCCAGCGCGCAGCGGGAGGCCGTATGAACGTGCTGCTGGAGCCGCCCATCCGCCAGGAGTTCGTATATGCGGCGCCACCGCTGGCCGGCGTCACCGTCGAGCAGCCGCTGTCGCACTGGCAGCGCATGAGCCAGCACGCGCTGTGGCGCAAGGCATTCATTCTGCTCAGCCTGGCCCTGTTGTGGGAAGGCGCGGCGCGCTGGACGCAGAACGATTTGCTACTGCCCAGTTTTCTCCAGACGGCGCAGGCGTTTATCGGCGGCGTCGCCAGCGGTGAATTGCTCACGCGTACGGCTGCGTCCCTGGTCGTCTTGCTGCAGGGCTATGCGGTGGGCGTGCTGGCCGCCTTCGTGCTGACCTTGCTGGCCGTGTCCAGCCGCATTGGCCGCGACGTGCTGGAAACCCTGACAGCCATGCTCAATCCCTTGCCGGCGATTGCCCTGCTGCCGCTGGCCCTGCTGTGGTTCGGCCTGGGGCGCGCCAGTTTGATCTTTGTCATCATCCATTCCGTGATGTGGCCGCTGGCCCTGAATACCTATGCGGGCTTCCAGGGCGTGCCGGAAACCCTGCGCATGGCGGGCCGCAACTACGGGCTGAGTGGATTGCAGCTGGTGCTGCACATCCTCGTGCCGGGCGCCTTGCCATCGATCGTTTCGGGCTTGAAAATAGGCTGGGCGTTTGCCTGGCGCACCCTGATCGCGGCCGAACTGGTATTCGGCACCACCTCGGGGCAGGGCGGCCTGGGCTGGTACATCTTCCAGAACCGCAACGAGCTGTACACGGACAAAGTGTTCGCGGGCCTGGCGGCCGTCATCGTCATCGGCTTGCTGGTGGAAAACATCGGCTTTCGCAGCCTGGAGCGCGTCACCTTGAAGCGCTGGGGCATGCAGAGATAACTATTTCAACATGGTGCGCGCCGCCGCGATGATGTGCCGCGACAGCTGCTCCATGCGCGGCGACTGCACTTTCCACGTGTGCCAGTACAGGGCCACGTCGGCCGGGGTCTTGGGCGTGAGCATTTCCACCAGCTCGCCATCCGTGTTCGTCTTCAGCAGCAATTCCGGCACCATGCCGTAGCCGAGGCCGTAGCGGATGGCGTTGAAGTGCGAGGTGGCGCCCGGCACGTAATGGCAGGGGTAGGCCCCTTCGGGCAGCCCCAGCGCCTCTTGCAGGAAAGACGACTGCAAGGTGTCCTTGCGCGTGTAGGCGACGACGGGCGCTGTGCGCGCCGCCTTGCGCGTCAGGCCGTGCGCGAACCACTGCTGGCGGAACGCGGGCGTGGCTACCAGCCAGTAGCGCATCACGCCCAGCGGCTCGGCCGTGCAGCCGCGCATGGGTTTCGCCTCCGTGCTGATGCAGCCGATGGCCATGCCCGTTTCCAGCAAGGTATACGTGTGGTCCTGGTCTTCCACGGTCAGGTCCAGCAGCACCCTTTCGCGTATCAGCACCTCCGACAGGGCCGGGAAGAACCAGGTACCCATCGAATCCGCGTTCAGCGCCAGCACCAGGGTCAGCGGGGCATCCTGCTGCACCGCCAGCTCCGCCTGCAAGTCCGCTTCCAGCAGCTTGGCCCGTTTCAAATACTGCATCAGGCGCTGGCCCATGCGCGTGGCGCGCGCGGGACGGCTGCGCACGATCAGCGCATTGCCCAGCTGACTTTCCAGCGCCCGCACGCGCTGCGAAATGGCGGGCGAGGTCAGGTGCAGCTGCAGCGCCGCCTGCTCGAAGCTGCCCGTTTCGACGACGGCGCGGAACGCTTCCGTGTGCTTGGGATTCAGGTTCATGGTGCGTGCCTAACATAAGAAAAATTTATCAATACTAAATAATACTTACTTTTGATAAGGATAGGTGTGTTGCAGTGCACAATGCCTCTTTGATGGAGTACCGCGTACCCGTATGCGGCCTCCTGGCAGCAAGGGAATACCACCATGGAAGCACAAGCGAACGACAGCACCACCCGCAAGCCCCAGTCGAAGCTGGCGCGCAACCTGAAATTTGGCCTGGGATTGACTCTGGGTCTGGGCATGGCCGCCGCGCTGGCGGGTGGCTGGTGGCTGCGCCAGGCATGGCAGGATTTGCCTGCCGTCGAGCACCTGGCGCAGTACAAGCCCGCGCTGCCGCTGCGCATTTTCTCCAGCGAAGGCGAGCTGCTGGCTGAATATGGCGAAGAACGCCGCGAATTTCTGCCCCTGAAAGATATCCCGCTGCGCATGCGCCAAGCCTTGCTGGCCATCGAGGATGCGCGTTTCTACGAACACGGCGCCGTCGATTTCTATGGCTTGACGCGCGCCACCCTGGCCAACATCGTCACGGGCCACCATGCGCAGGGCGCCAGCACCATCACCATGCAGGTGGCGCGCGATTTCTTCCTGTCGCGCGAAAAGACCGTGCAGCGCAAGCTGACGGAGATGCTGCTCGCCTACAAGCTGGAACAGCACTATGGCAAGGACAAACTGCTGGAACTGTATATGAACCAGATTTACCTGGGCGAGCGTTCCTACGGCTTTTCCGCCGCTTCAAACATCTATTTCGACAAGCCGCTGGCCGACGTCAGCATCGCTGAAGCGGCCATGCTGGCCGGCTTGCCCAAGGCGCCATCTGCCTACAACCCTGTCGCCAATCCGCAGCGCGCCACCGTGCGCCAGCACTACATCCTGCAGCGCATGCGTGAACTCGGCTACATCACGCCGGCCGAATACAACGCCGCCGTGGCGGAAAAACTGGCGCTGAACAAGGACCGCAACAGTTCCGTGCACGCGGCCGCGTATGCAGTCGAGGAAGCGCGTCAATTGATCTTGCAAAGCTATCCCGAAGGCGCCTACAGCATGGGCCTGGACGTGACGACCACCATCCGCATGGCGCCGCAAATTGCGGCCGACAAGTCGCTGCGCGATGGGCTATTGAATGCACAGGCGCGGCGTGGCTATCGTGGCCCGGAAGCGCGCCTGGCCCCCTCCGCAGACAGCGTGGCGCACCAGTTGGCCCCCTATCCGGATAGCGGAGAAGTGCGCGCCGCCCTGGTGCGCAAGGTGGAGACCGCCGGCAAGCGCCAGCTGACGGCGCAGTTGCGCAATGGCGACGAGATCGTACTGACGGCATCGGACGCACGCCTGGGCGGCAAGCTGCAATGGGATGGCAAGCGCGCCATCATCGAGGGCAGCGTCATCCGCGTGGTGCACGACGCGGCAAAGAAGCGCTGGCTGGTGAGCCAGTTGCCCGAGATGGAAGGCGCGCTCATTTCCGTCGAGGCGCACAGTGGCGAAATCGTCGCCATGGCGGGCGGCTTCGATTTCTACCGCAACCACTACAACCACGCCACGCAGGCCTACCGCCAGCCCGGTTCCAGCTTCAAGCCCTTCGTGTATTCGGCGGCGCTGGAAAAGGGATATTTTCCCGGCACGGCAGTGGACGATACGCAGCGCTTGCTGCTGCCGCAGGAAACGGGCGCGCAACCGTGGCGCCCGCGCAATTACGGCAACAATTATGAAGGCTTCATCAGCGTGCGGCGTGGTCTCGTACGCTCGAAAAACCTCGTGGCCGTCAGCTTGATGCAGGCGGCCGGTCCCGGCTACGTGCAGCACTACGCAACGCGTTTCGGCTTCGAAGGCGCGCGCAACCCCGTCTCCCTGCCGCTGGCGCTGGGCGCGGGCGCCGTCACGCCGCTGCAACTGGCGCAGTCGTATGCGGTGTTCGCCAACGGCGGCATGCAGATGCCGCCGAAATTGATCAAGGAAGTGCGCAGCCGCAGCGGCGAGGTGCTGTTCAGCGATGCGGCGCCACGCGCCAAAGGCGAGCCGGCACGGGGCACGCAAGTCATCTCCACGCGCAATGCCTACGTCATGGACAGCATGCTGCGCGACGTCGTCAAGAGCGGCACGGGACGCGGCGCGCTGGCGCTGGGAAGGGGGGACGCGGCCGGCAAGACGGGCACCTCGAATAACGCGTATGACGCCTGGTTCGCCGGCTATTCCTCGGGCCTGGTCTCGGTCGTCTGGCTTGGCTACGACCAGCCGAAAAGCCTGGGCAACGCCACGGGCGGCACCTTGGCGCTGCCCGTCTGGCGCGACTACATGCAAGTGGCCGTGCAGGGCCGCCGCGAGCGGGTATTGGCGGAACCGCCAGGCCTGGCCCTGCTCGATGGCGACTATGTGTATGTCGAATACCTGGCCGGCGACTGCCTGAAGGATAACTTTGCCTTTATCCACAGCAGCGTCAGTTGCGGCAGTGGCGGTGCGGATACGCGCATGGCGCACGGTGACGCTGGCAATGGCGGCAATGGCGGTTCCAGCACGGGCACGAGCGAGGCGCGTACCCTGAGCGAAGCGCGCGAACGCGAACAAATTCTCAAATCATTTTCGGAAGAGTAAGAGCATGCTGTTATATACGATTTACCTGGTGGCGATTGTCGCCGAAGCGATGTCCGGCGCCATCATGGGCATGCGGCGCGGCATGGATTTGTTCGGCATCTGCATGATCGGCACCGTCACGGCGCTCGGTGGCGGCACCGTGCGTGACGTGCTGCTGGGACACTATCCGCTGGGCTGGATCGCGCATCCCGAATACCTGCTGTTTACCATCGGCGCGGCTGTCGTCACGGCCTTTGTCGCGCGCTACCTGCATCATTTGCGCGCCATCTTCTTGCTGGTCGACGGACTGGGCCTGGTGGCGTTTTGCGTGATCGGCTGCGACATCGCCATGTCGGCCAAGATGCATCCGGCCATCGTCGTGCTGGCGGGGATGATCACGGGCGTCTTTGGCGGCTTGCTGCGCGATATCCTGTGCAATCAGATTCCCCTCGTGCTGCAGCGCGAAGTGTATGCCACCGTGGCCCTGTTTACTGGCAGCCTGTATGTGGGCTTGCTGTATTTCAAGGTCGACAGCTCCGTGGCACAGCTGGCGTCCATCGGCGCCGGTTTCTTGTTCCGTTTCCTGGCCCTGCACTTCGAGTGGCGCCTGCCGAATTTCAATGGCGACCGCATACGGGGATTTGAGTAAGGCAGTAGCCGCGTGAATATTTTCACGCGCCTTTAACCCCTTTTTCTGCGCCGCTGCGTTTCATGCTTGACACCCCAGCCAACCGGAGAAGAAGCGATGTCCAGCGCCCTCAAGATCATCCTGATACTGTCCCTGCTGCTGTCGGCAGGCAGCCACGCCGCCGGCACGGCGCCGCGCAAGACCCTGACGCCGTTCGCCAGCGAGCAGGCATTGAGCAGCTATCTGCAGCAGTTGCAGGCGCGCCAGGCGACGCTGCAAAGGGAGCAGCAGAAACTGCAGCGCGCCACGGCGCAATCCTTGGCGGTGCCAGCGCCGGCCCCTGTCGCGCCGATGGTGGCGAAAGCTGCGCCGGCAACTTCGGCAGAAGCGGCGGAATCCGTGACCAATGTGCAGACGGCGGGCGTGGACGAAGGCGGCATCGTCAAGCTGCATGGCAAGCACCTGGTGATGCTCAGGCGCGGCAAGCTGTTTACCGTGCAGGTGGATGGCAAGGCCCTGCAACCCGTCGCGGCGCTTGACGCGTTCGCGCCGGGCAGCGATCCGTCGGGCAGCTGGTATGACGAGATGCTGATCGACGGCGACACGGTGGTGGTCATCGGCTACAGCTACAGCCGTGGCGGCACGGAAATCGGCCTGTTCGACATCGCGGCCGACGGCAAGCTGGCCTACCGCGCCACGTATCACTTGCGCTCCAACGATTATTATTCGTCGCGCAATTACGCCAGCCGGCTGATAGGCAGCAAACTGGTGTTCTATTCGCCCCTGTCGCTGAACTTGCACCGGAGTGACCCCTTTGGCGGCTTCCCGGCGCTGCGCCGCTGGCGTCACGATACGGTGCCGTCCGACTTCAGGCGCATCGCCCCTGCCACGCGCATTTACCGCACCGATGAAGAGCCCGAACCGGGCGCCGGCCTGACCCTGCATACGGTCACCGTGTGCGACCTGGCGCAGCGCGACATGCGCTGCGAAGCGACCGCCGTGATGGGGCCGCAGGGCCGCGTATTTTATGTGTCGGGCGAATCCGTTTTCGTGTGGACCACGCGCCGGGGCCGTGACTCGGGCGTGTTCCGCATTCCCCTCGATGGTTCGGCGCCCAGCGCCCTGAAGGTGGCGGGCGCGCCCGTCGACCAGTTCTCGTTCCTGGAAAGCGTGGATGGTCACCTGAACGTCTTGCTGCGCGCAGAAGGCCAGGGCGACGCCATGTGGGATGGCGCGCGGGGCCGCGGCGACATGGCCTTGTTGCGCGTGCCATTGACGTCGTTTTCCGATGGCCGCGACAGTGCGCCCGCCAGCAGCTACAAGCCGCTGCCCGGTGGCGGCGGCTACGGTCTGCAGAACCGCTATGTAGGGTCCTATCTGTTGTACGGCAATCCGGGCAATGGCGGCCGGCGGCAGGCGGACCAGGCCTGGCCGCGCCAGCCCCTGTATGCCGTGCGCTGGGCCGATGCGGGCAGCGTGCAAGCCTTGTCCCTGCCGCACGGCGTGGAGCGCATCGAGGCGCTGGGCAATGATGCCGTGGTGATCGGCGCGCAGGGCAAGGATCTGCACTTCAGCAGCATCCGCCTGGGGGCGCAGGCGGCGATTGCCACTCGCTACATCTGCGCCGATGCGGCGCAGGGCGAGTCGCGCAGCCACGGCTTTTTCTACAAGCCACAAACGGCCAGCGAGGGCATGATCGGCCTGCCCATCCTGGGCGCGGACGAGCGGCCTGGCTTCAACAAGTCAGCCGCATCCGTGCTCTATCTGCGTAACAGCGGCTTGCAGTTGACGGAGTTGGGCGCGCTGGCGGCGCGGCCGGGTCAATTATCAGTGGCGGACGACGGCTGCCGCGCTTCCTGCGTGGATTGGTATGGCAATGCGCGGCCCCTGTTCCTGCAGGGCCGGGTCTTCGCCCTGCTCGGCTATGAAGTGGTGGAAGGGGCGCTCAAGGAGGGGCAGATCCGCGAAGTGCGCCGCGTCAGTTATGCGCCTGCCGCACGCTGAAGGAGCAGGGAAATTGTCGCTGCCGCGTAGTTCGGCTACACTGGTTCGCATGCCCGACACTTTACTGACCGCGACGGATGAAGACCTGATGCTGCGCTACAGCGCCGGCGACCTGCCGTCGTTTCGCGAATTGTACCGGCGCCATAGCCAGGGCCTGTACCGCTTCGTGGCCTGGCGTGCGCCGCGCCACGCGTGGGTCGACGAGATCGTGCAGGATGCGTGGGCCAGCCTGCATGCGGCGCGCACGGGCTACCAGCCGCAGGCGGCGTTCCGCACCTATCTGTACCAGATCGCGCGCAACCGCCTGATCGACCTCCTGCGCCAGCGGGAAGGACAGGAACAAGGGGAGGCAGGCGAGCTGGCCGATGAGGGCGCATCGCCGCCGCAATCGCTGGAGCAGAAACAGCAGCACGCGCTGCTGCATGCGGCCATCGCCGCGCTGCCGATGGAACAAAAGGAAGCGCTGGTGCTGCAGCAGTTCAGCGGCATGAGCATCCTCGAGATCGCCGTGGTGACGGGGGCGCAAGCGGAAACCGTCAAGAGCCGGCTGCGCTACGCCATGCAGAAATTGCGCGCGGGCTTGGACAGCGCGGGAGGACAGGCATGAATACGCACGATACAGATCATCAAGATGATCACGACGAAGAATTGAACGCGCTGCTGGCCAGTCTGCCGCAGCCCGCGCCTTCCAGCGCGCTCGATGCGGCCATTTTGGCGGACGCGGACAAGGCCCTGCACAAGCCGGCGGCCGCGAACGACGGCGCCGATGGCGTGCCGCGCACCTTGCCCGTCAAGAAGGCGCCCGACTACCTGCAGCGCTGGCGCATTCCGCTGGGACTGGCCGCCGCCGTGCTGCTGACGGTAAACCTGATCGGCGTGGACTGGTTCGGCTCGAAGCCGGCACAATTTCCCGTGGTCGGGGAACCGGTCACGCAGGACGTGATGCCTGCGCCGCCGCCAGCCACGGACATGCAGCGGGCAATGGAGCAGCAAGCCGCCGTGCAAGCCGAATCCAGCCTGCAGCGCCAGACGCCCGTGCAGCGCGTGCTGGCCATGCCCGCTCCCGTCGCAGCAAAGTCGGCGCCGCTACCGCCGCCGGCCCGGCTCGACGCTTCCGTATGGCTGGTGAAGATCGACGCCTTGTTAAAGGCGGGCGAAGCGGCGCTGGCGCAGGAGGAATGGGCCGCGTTCCGGCAGGCGTATCCCGACTATCCGGTGGCCGACGAGCTGCGGCAGCGGCTGGAAAAGAAGTAAGAAACGAAGTAATAAGCGCTACACGATCCCCTTCCGGCGCTCCCACACGGCGCTGCCCACGAAAATGGCGCAGCACACCCACATCACGGCCGGCAGGGCGTTGACGCCTACCGATTGCATCAGCACGCCCGTCAGCAGGGGACCGCCACCGCTGGTCACGCCCCAGGTGGCGTTGACGATGGCGCTGGCGCTGGTCAGCGACAGTCCTGTAAAACGCTCGCCGCAGGCCACCAGCGCCAGCATGTAGATGCCGCCTGCCGCCGCGCCCAGCAACAGCAGCAAGGTCCACCACAGCCACGGCGTGCCGACGGCAAACGGCAGCAGCGGCAGTAGCAGGCAGACAGCCACGCCGCAGGCCGCGTGCACTTTGGCGCGGCCGAAGCGGTCTGCCATCCATCCCAGCGCGAATTGCAGGCCCGTGTCGCCCACCAGCACCACGGTGGCCGACAGCAGGGCCAGGTCCGTGCTGATGCCGTGCTCCATCGCATACAGCGGCAGGAGGCTCAATGCCAGCGTATCGAACAGGGCAAAGAAGGCGGCGCCCAGCACGATCATCGGCATGCGCGGCAGGATCAAGGTCCATTTCACGCCATGTTCTTCCGGCTCCCTTTCCGGGCCGCTGTTCGAGATCAGCATCAATCCCGGCACGGCCAGCAGGAACAGCAGGCCGCAGGCGGCAAAGCTCCAGCTGATCTTGTCGTTGAAGAGGGCGACGAGGGCGGGGCCGATCAGCTGGAAAAACGTAAAACTGGTGGTGTACATGGCCACGACGCGTCCCCGCGAATTGTCGGGCGCCAGGCGATTGACCCATGCTTCGCCGATGGTAAACAGCACGCCCATGGCGCCGCCGAACAGGAAACGCAGCACGCTCCACGCCAGCAGGTGGTCGGTGAACTGCATGGCGATCGTCGCCAGCGACGCTACCCACACGGCGCCCAGCATGGTGGCGCGCGCGCCAAACCGCCTCACCCAGCGCGAGACGAACGGCGAGGCGGCCAGGATGCCGAGCGCGCTGACGGCCGTGATCATGCCGATGATGTCCGTGCCCACGCCGCGCTGGTGCAGGGTCAACGCGGTGAGCGGCATGGTGGCGCCCAGGCCCAGGCCGACTACGCCGATGCTGACCACGAGGGCGAAGAAGTCACGCCATGGCATATGCTTCATGGCTGCCCCCGCAGGGTGAAAAAGGAGTTTTGGAAGACTTGAAAACGGTGTGGATGCATGTGAAAGTAGGGGACTTTGCCGGTGGCGCTGGTGTTTGGCGCCGGACGGGCATATGATGATTTTAATAAAGACAAGATTGCAAAGCCGTAGTGTAGGCGATGTGTGCCGTTTCTACTGGCTCTGCTGTACAGTGAAGCGAGCGGCAGCGCTGTCATGGCGCTGTCATTGGATCGTCACGCCAGCGAGGTAGCTCCATGCGCCGTCCCATCGTTCTCGTCCCCGCCTGCCAGCGCCAGCTGGGAAACCATGCCTGGCACATGGCGCAGGACAAGTACCTGCACGCCGTGCTGCACGGCGCCGGCTGCCTGCCGCTGCTGCTGCCTGCCCTGGGAGCTGACGCGGACCTGGACGCGGCGCTGCAGATCGCCGATGGCATCATGCTGACCGGTTCCGCCTCGAACGTCGACGCGCGCCTGTATGGCGAAGACATCCTGCATCCCGACCTGCCGCAAGACCCCGCGCGCGACGCCACCACCTTGCCCATGATCCGCGCCGCGCTGGCGCGCCAGCTGCCCTTGCTGGCCATCTGCCGCGGCTTCCAGGAGGTCAATGTGGCCCTGGGCGGCAGCCTGCACCAGGCCGTGCATGCGGTGCCGAACATGCAGGATCACCGCGAAAATGTGCTCGATCCGCTGGAGCGCCAGTACGCGCCCGCGCACCGCATTCGCCTGATACCCGACGGCCTTTTGTCGCGCCTGCTGGGCGGCGAGAGCGAGATGATGGTCAATTCCCTGCATGGCCAGGGCCTGGCCCGGCTGGCCGACGGCTTGCTGGTCGAGGCGCTGGCCGACGATGGCCTGGTCGAGGCCTATACGGTGGCCAGCGCCCCCGGTTTTACCCTGGCCGTGCAATGGCATCCTGAATGGCAGGTCGAGGACCATCCCCAATCCCTGCGCCTGTTTGGCGCCTTTGGACAGGCGTGCCGCGATTACCAGGAACAGCAACACCGAAAGAAAGAATGACAGGACAGGACAGGATGACAGGCGCGCCGCACCAGCACCGCGCGGCGCTTGATTAATACCAGCGAGAGGGAAACATGGCAATACGCGAAAATTTCACTTATACGGATATGGATTTGTGGCTCAATGAAAAGCGCGTCACGGAAATCGAATGCCTGGTACCCGACTTGACGGGTGTGGCGCGCGGGAAGATCCTGCCGCGCGGTAAGTTCACCCAGGAGCGCGGCATGCGCATCCCGGAAGCGGTGCTGGGCATGACCGTGACGGGCAATTACCCGGTCGACGACGGCGGCTACGACCGCGCCATTTCCAGCACCGACCGCGACATGATTTTAAAGGCCGATCCCACCACCATCACCATGGTGCCGTGGGCTACCGATCCCACCGCGCAAGTCATCCACGACTGTTATTTTTCCGATGGCATGCTGGTCGATTTTGCTCCAAGATCTGTGCTGCGGCGCGTCTTGAAACTGTATGCGGACAAGGGCTGGAAACCCGTGGTGGCGCCGGAGCTGGAGTTCTACCTGACGGCGAAAAACACGGACCCGGACTTGCCCTTGAAGCCGCCCATCGGCCGCAGCGGCCGGGCCGAGACCAGCCGCCAGGTGTACAGCATCGACGCCGTCAACGAGTTCGACCCCCTGTTCGAGGATATCTACGATTACTGCGAACTGATGAACCTGGACGTCGATACCTTGATCCATGAGATCGGTGCGGGACAGATGGAAATCAACTTCCTGCACGGTGATCCGCTGGGCCTGGCCGACAAAGTCTTCTTCTTCAAGCGCACCTTGCGTGAAGCGGCCTTGAAACACGATATGTACGCCACCTTCATGGCCAAGCCGATGGCCGGCGAGCCGGGGTCCGCCATGCATGTGCACCAGAGTGTCGTCGATGCGAAGACGGGGCTGAACATCTTCAGCAACGACGACGGTTCGGCCGCGCCCATCTTCAAGCATTACATTGCGGGATTGCAGCGCTACATGCCGTCGGCCATGGCCATCGTCGCGCCCTACGTGAACTCTTACCGCCGCATCGTGCGCCACACGGCCGCACCGATCAACATCCAGTGGGGCCTGGACAACCGCACCGTGGGTTTTCGCGTGCCCGAGTCGGGCGTGCAGGACCGCCGCGTGGAAAACCGCATCATCGGCGCCGACGCGAATCCCTACCTGGCGCTGGCCGTGACGCTGGCCTGTGGATATCTGGGCATGACGGAGCAGCTGGAAGCGACGCCGATGATGGTAGGCAGCGCCTACGACATGAAATTCGAGCTGCCGCAAGGCTTGCCCGAAGCCCTGCAGCTGCTGCGCGCGGAAGACAAGCTGCGCACGGTGCTGGGCGAGCGCTTCATCGACGTGTATGCGGCCATCAAGGACCTGGAACACCAGGAATTCATGACCGTCATCAGCCCCTGGGAGCGCGAACATTTACTGTTGCATGTCTAAGAAAGGAACAGCATGAGTACAACAAACAATCCGCTGGCGCCAAGCGCCGCCCTGGTCGCCTCCGTGGCGCAGAGAAACGCAGCGCCGCAGGTGTACGACACGGCCGCCATCCAGAAAATGGACTCGGCCCACTACCTGCATCCATTCACCGATTTCCAGGACCTGGCATCGAAAGGCGCCAGGGTGATGGTGCGCGGCGACGGCGTCTACCTGTGGGATAGCCAGGGCAAGAAAATCGTCGACGGCATGTCGGGCCTGTGGTGCGTGAACGTGGGTTATGGCCGCACGTCGATCTCGCAAGCCGTGTACCGGCAAATGGAGACGCTGCCCTTCTATAACAGCTTCTTTGGCACGACCAACGTGCCGGCCGCGCAGTTGGCCGCCAAGCTGGCGCAAATCTCGCCGCCGCAGTTCCAGCACGTGTTCTTCACCAGTTCCGGTTCGGAAGGCAACGACACGAACCTGCGCATGGTGCGTCGCTACTGGGACATCCTTGGCTACCAGGGGCGCCACACCATCATCAGCCGCCACAATGCGTATCACGGCAGCACGGTGGCGGGGGCGTCGCTGGGGGGCATGGATGGCATGCATGCGCAGGGCGGTTTGCCGATACCGGGCATCGTGCATATCGGCCAGCCGAATTACCTGGAAGCGGGCCACGGCATGACGCCCGAGGAATTCGGCGTGAAGGCGGCCGGCTGGCTGGAAGAGAAAATCCTGGAAATCGGTGCCGACAAGGTGGCCGCCTTCATCGGCGAGCCGGTGCAGGGCGCGGGCGGCGTGATCATCCCGCCATCGACCTACTGGCCCGAGATTCAGCGCATCTGCGACAAGTACGGCATCTTGCTCATCGCCGATGAAGTCATCTGCGGCTTTGGCCGGCTGGGCCGCTGGTTCGGCTCCGAACTGTTCGGCATCAAGCCCGACCTGATCACCTTTGCCAAGGGCGTCACCTCGGGCTATGTGCCCCTGGGCGGCGTGCTGGTGGGCGACAGGGTGGCCAAGGTGCTGATCGAGCAGGGCGGCGAATTCACGCACGGTTTCACGTATTCCGGCCATCCCGTGGCCTGCGCGGCGGCGCTGGAAAATATCCGCATCATCGAGGAAGAGCAGCTGGTGGCGAAGGTGGCCGAGGATACGGGACCGTACCTGAAACAGTGCTTCGCCAGCCTGGGCCAGCATCCGCTGGTCGGCTACGCGGACAGCTGCGGCCTGGTCGCGGGCCTGAACCTGGTGCGCAAGAAGGGCGCCACCGTGCATGAGAACGAGCTATTCGACGAGGGCCAGGGCGTAGGCATGATCTGCCGCGGCCACATGTTCGACAATGGCGTCATCATGCGCGCCGTGGGCGAGCGCATGATCGTCGCCCCGCCCCTGGTCATGACGCGCGCGCAGATCGATGAAATGGTGGCGTTGATACGGCTGTGTTTGGACAAGACGCATGCGGATGTGAAGGCGAAGGGCTGGGTGTAGGTTTTTGCCCCATTTTGCCGCCATCTGCGCGATTTTTGGACCGCAATGGCGGCAGTTCCGCTAAACTTCCATCTTGGCCGCTCCTGTAGCGGCCAGTTTTTCATTTTGACACCCTCTACCAAAGCATCCACACATGACGATAGCAACACCCGCCGCGTCGGCCAGCGACGCCCCAGCGCCTTTCTTGCTGATTGATCAGCTGGTCAAGGAATTCGATGGCGTGCGCGCCGTCGATGCGATTTCCGTGACGATCAACCAGGGCGAGATTTTCGCCCTGCTCGGTAGTTCAGGTTGCGGCAAGTCGACCCTGCTGCGCATGCTGGCCGGTTTCGAGACGCCGACGTCGGGGCGCATCGCCCTGGCGGGCAACAGCATCGTCGATGTGCCGCCGCACCAGCGGCCCATCAACATGATGTTCCAGTCGTACGCGCTGTTCCCGCACCTGTCCGTGTGGGACAACATCGCCTTCGGCCTGCGCCGCGACGGCTTGCCGAAAGCGGAAGTGGCGGCCCGGGTCGAGCAGATGCTGGCGCTGGTGCAGCTGGGCCAATACGCGAAGCGCAAGCCGCACCAGCTGTCGGGCGGCCAGCAGCAGCGCGTGGCGCTGGCGCGTAGCCTGGCCAAGCGGCCGCAATTGCTGCTGCTCGACGAACCGCTGGGCGCGCTCGACAAGAAACTGCGCGAACGCACGCAGATGGAACTGGTCAACATCATCGAGCAGGTGGGCGTGACCTGCGTGATGGTCACGCACGACCAGGATGAAGCCATGAGCATGGCCACGCGCATCGCCGTCATGAGCGAAGGGCGTATCCTGCAGGTGGGCGCGCCCGGCGAAATCTACGAAACGCCGAATTGCCGTTTTGTGGCCGACTTCATCGGCAGCGTCAACCTGTTCGACGGGCACATCACGCAGGACGAATCCGATCACGTGGTGATCGCCACCGCCGATGGCGAGCACTATGTCTCGCACGGCATCACGGGCAACCTGGGCATGGATGTTTCGGTGGCCGTGCGCCCCGAAAAAATCGGCATCCAGATCGAGCCACCCGCTTTGGAAGAGCGCGCGTCGCCGGCGGAACATGGCTACAACTGCGCCCAGGGCGTGATCGTCGCCATGGCGTATTTTGGCAATGAAACCAGCTACCATGTGCGCCTCGACAGCGGCACGGTGGTGAAAGTGTCGCGCACCAACGCGGCCCGCCACGACGCCGCGCGCCTCGAGCGCGAGCAGCGCGTGTGGGTCTGGTGGGATGGCGCCGACATCGTCGTGCTGACCAGCTGAGGCCATCATGACGTCCATTTTGCAATCGCTGCGTAACCTTGTCACCCTGCGCTGGGTCACTGGGCGCAACGCCGTCATCGCCGTGCCTTCGCTGTTCCTCGCAGCTGCTTTTCTAGTTCCCTTCCTGATCGTGCTGCGCATCAGCCTGTCCGACATGGACACGGCGGGCAGTCCGTTCGGCGGCTTGCTGTCCTACGTCGACGGCATCGTCGTGCTGAAGGTAAAAATTGCCAACTACCTGTTCATCGCCGCCGACGAACTGTATCTGCTCACCTACCTCAGTTCCATCAAGTACGCGGCCATCACCACCGCCATCTGTCTGTTCATCGGCTACCCATTCGCCTACTTCATGGCGCGCGCCAAACCGTCCATTCGTCCCGTGTTGATGATGCTGGTGATGCTGCCATTCTGGACCTCGTTCCTGCTGCGCGTGTATGCGTGGAAGGGCATCCTGGCCAACCACGGCCTGCTCAACGATTTGCTGATCGCGCTGGGCATCGTTCAGGAACCGCTGCACATGATGAATACCTCATTCTCGCTGGTGGTCGGCATGGTGTACGCCTATCTGCCCTTCATGATTTTGCCCCTGTATGCGAACCTGGTGAAAATGGATATGCGTTTCCTGGAAGCGGCGGCCGACCTGGGCGCCACGCCCCTGCAGGCGTTCTGGCGCATCACGGTGCCGCTGTCGAAATCGGGCATCATCGCCGGCGCCATGCTGGTGTTCATCCCGTCCGTGGGCGAATACGTGATTCCCGAGCTGCTGGGTGGCCCGGAAACCCTGATGATCGGTCGCGTGCTGTGGGATGAATACTTCACCAATAACGACTGGGCCATGGCTTCGTCGGTGACGGTACTGGTGGTCTTGCTGATCCTCGTGCCGATGGCCATTTTTAACAAATACAAGACCGACCAGGACGCGGAGGAGCGCACATGAACGGACCTACCTTCCTACAGCGCTGGTTCGGGTGCGGCTGGCTCTCGCTGGGCTATCTGTTCCTCTACCTGCCCATCATCGTGCTGATCGTCTTCTCGTTCAACAGCTCGCGCCAGGACATGGTGTGGAGCGGCTTTTCGCTGCGCTGGTATAGCGAGTTGATGAGCGATACAGAAATCATTTCCGGCTTCGGTCTGTCCCTGAAGATCGCCTTCATGTCGGCCACCTCGTCCGTCATCCTCGGCACCTTCGCCGCCTTCGCGCTGACCAATTACCAGCGCTTCCGCGGCCGCACCCTATTTTCATCCATGGTCAGCGCGCCTTTGGTGATGCCGGAAGTGATCATCGGCCTGTCGCTGCTGCTGATGCTGGTGTCCATGCAAAAAGTCTTTGGCTTTCCCGAGCGGGGCGTGCTGACCATCTGGCTGGGGCATACCCTGCTGGGCATGGCGTATGCGGCCGTGGTGGTGCAGTCGCGCCTGCAGGAAATGAGCAAATCCTTGGCCGAAGCGGCGATGGACCTGGGCTGCCGCGCGCACCAGGTCTTCTTCCTCGTGACGCTACCCAACATCACGCAAGCCCTGGCCTCGGCCTGGCTGCTGACATTCACCCTGTCGCTGGACGACGTGGTGCTGTCGGCCTTTTTGTCCGGCCCCGGTTCGACGACCATGCCGCTGGTGATCTTCTCGCGCGCGCGCCTGGGGCTCGATCCGCGCGTGAATGCGATTGCGGCGTTGACGATCCTCGTCGTGACGCTCGCCGTGATCGCGTATGCCGTGATGCTGGCGCGTGCCGACCGGAAACGCCGCAAGCAGATGTCTGCGGCCTATTCGCCAGACTAGGAGTAAGCTGGCGTTTTCACCTTGCAGGAGACGACCATGACGGAAAACACCAGCTGGCATGCGCGGGCCGCAGCGCTCACGATTGATGGACGCGCCTTCATCAACGGCGAGCGTGCCTGGGCCAGGTCCGGCCAGACTTTCGATAATCTGTCGCCCATCGATGGGCGCCTGCTGGGGCAAGTGGCCCGCTGCGACAACGCCGACGTGGATTCGGCCGTGCTGGCCGCGCGCGCCGCCTTCGAGGACCGCCGCTGGGCCGGTAAATCGCCCGCGCAGCGCAAGCGGATATTGATCAAGTTCGCCGACCTGGTGCAGCAATACGGTCCCGAGCTGGCCTTGCTGGAAACCCTGGACATGGGCAAACCAATCAAGTACAGCCAGAGCGTGGACGTGGGCGCCACGGCCAACTGCCTGCGCTGGTATGGCGAGGCGATCGACAAGGTTTACGATGAAATCGCCCCCACTCCCGCTAACAGCCTGGCCCTGATCACGCGCGAACCGGTCGGCGTCGTCGCCGCCATCGTGCCGTGGAATTACCCGATGATCATGGCCGCCTGGAAGATCGCGCCGGCCCTCGCGGCCGGCAATAGCGTGATATTGAAACCCTCCGAGAAATCGCCGTTGACGGCGCTGCGCCTGGCCGACATCGCGCTGGAAGCGGGCGTGCCGGCGGGTGTGTTCAACGTGTTGCCAGGTTACGGCAACGAGGCTGGCGCCGCGCTGGCGCTGCACATGGATGTCGATTGCATCGGCTTTACGGGTTCCACGCGCACAGGGAAATTGATCGTGCAGATGGCGGGCCAGTCGAATTTGAAACGGGCGTGGACGGAATTGGGCGGCAAGTCCGCCAACATCGTCTGCGCCGATTGCCCGGACCTGGACAAGGCCGTGGCGGCCGCCGTCGGTTCCATCTTCTTCAACCAGGGCGAAAGCTGCAATGCACCGTCGCGGCTGTTCGTGGAGGAGTCGATCAAGCAGGAATTCCTGGCCAAGGCGCTGGCCATGCTGCCCCGTTTCCAGCCCGGCGATCCGCTCGACGAAGCCACCGTCATGGGCGCCATCGTCGATGCAACGCAGATGAACACGGTGATGGCTTATATCGCGGCGGGCAAGAACGAAGGCGCACAGCTGCTCGGCGGTGGCGAAGCCGTGCGCGCGGAGACGGGCGGATATTACGTGCAGCCAACCATCTTTGGCGTGGACGCCGGCATGACGATAGCGCGCGAAGAGATTTTCGGGCCCGTCCTGTCCGTGCTGGGCTTCACGGACCTTGCCGAGGCCGTGAAACAGGCCAATGCCACGCCATACGGCTTGCAGGCGGCCGTGTGGACGTCGGACATTAGCAAGGCGATCCAGACGGCGCGCGCCCTGCGCGCGGGCACCGTGCACGTCAACCAGTACGACGGCGATGACATCACCGTGCCGTTCGGCGGTTATAAACAGTCGGGCAACGGGCGCGACAAGTCCTTGCACGCGCTGGACAAGTACACGGAGTTGAAGACGACGTGGATACAGGTGGGGTAGATAACCCAAAGCGGAGGGCCGGGGTCGGACCCTGAGGGTCCGACCCCGGTAGCTGCAGTGGGGTTCCGCGAACAAACGCGAACTCCAATCAAACCATCAGAAGCAGTGTTCCAGCGCCGGGAAGCTGCCATCCTTGACGGCTTTTACATAGCCGGTGACGGCGTCGTCGATGCTGGCCGCACCTTCCATGAAGTTGTGCACGAAGCGCGCCTTGCGGCCTGGGAACACGCCCAGCATGTCGTGCATGACGAGTACCTGGCCCGAGCAGTCGGGACCGGCGCCGATGCCGATGGTGGGGATCGTCAGCATGTCGGTCACTTCCTTGCCCAGCTGCGACGGCATGGCTTCCATCAGCACGATGGCGGCGCCCGCGTTTTGCAGCACCAGCGCGTCGTTTTTCAATTCGGCAGCGCTTTCCGTGCTCTTGCCTTGCACCTTATAGCCGCCCAGCTGGTGCACCGATTGCGGCGTCAGGCCGATGTGGGCGCAGATGGGGATGCCGCGCTCCGTGAGGACACGGACGGTCTCGGCCAGCCAGGCGCCGCCTTCGATCTTGATCATGTGCGCGCCAGCCTGCATCAGGATGACGGCATTCGCGTACGCTGTTTCAGGCGTGCCGTACGCGCCAAACGGCAGGTCGGACATGATCATGGCCGATTTGGCGCCGCGCGCCACGGAAGCCGTGTGATAGGCCAGTTCGGCCACGGTGACGGGCAGGGTGGAGTTGTGGCCGTTGCAGACCATGCCGAGCGAATCGCCGATCAGCAGGATCTCCACGCCGCAGCGGTCCATCAGGGACGCGAAGCTGGCGTCGTAGCAGGTCAGCATGGTGATCTTTTC
Source organism: Janthinobacterium lyxosi (assembly GCF_051380665.1). Lineage (NCBI taxonomy): Bacteria > Pseudomonadati > Pseudomonadota > Betaproteobacteria > Burkholderiales > Oxalobacteraceae > Janthinobacterium > Janthinobacterium lyxosi. Next base: position 27,562 of record NZ_JBNYXM010000009.1, on the reverse strand, counting down.
GCGGGCGGCGCGCAGCGTGGCCAGCGTGTGGATGGTCACGGCCTTGTTGGCGACAGGCTTGGATGGCGCCGGCGCCGGCGTGGCGGCCTTGTCTTTTGCGGCCAGATCTGTTCCTTGCAAATAAGCGGACATAGGTATTCTCTAGAGTGAAAGGGGGGTGATGCGATTGCGACGCCGCTAGTGTAGTACTTTATGCGGCGTGCTGCAGGAGCGGCATTGTAGAAGATGGCAGCGAAACGGGTCAGAGCTGGCTGATGGCCTGGTCAGCGACGCTTGCCAGGTAGTCTTGCGCCGGCCCGCGTCCGGGCACGACGATGGCGGGCGCCAGGGCCAGCAGCGGTACCAGCACGAAGGCGCGTTCGGTCAGGCGCGGATGGGGTACCGTCAGGCTGGCGCTGGCGATCTGTTCATCGCCGTACAGCAGCAGGTCCAGGTCCAGGGTGCGCGGGGCGTTGCGGTAGGGTCGTTCGCGCCCGTGCGCCGCCTCGATGGCGTGCAGGGCCTGCAGCAGCTTTTCGGCCGGCAGGGTGGTGCTGATGCGCGCCACCGCGTTGATGTAGTCGTCACCGCTGGAATCGATGGGCGCCGTGCGGTAGCTGGCCGAGGCCTCGATCAGCGTGGCGCCGGCCAGGCGCGCCAGGCGCGCAAGTGCATCCTGCACATTCGCGCGCGCGTCACCCAGGTTGGCGCCGATGCCGATGTAGGCAATTACTACCATTATTCGTCGCTGCTGCTGCCGGTGGTCGAGCCGCCTGTACCCGTCTTGCTACGCGTGCTGCGGCGTGGCGGGCGCTTCTTCTTGATGGCGCCCGGCGCGGCATTGGCGCTGACGAGCAGCGCTTCGCGCGTTTCTTCGTCGCCCTCGTAGAAGGCTGTCCACCACTCGCCGATCTCGGTATCGATCTCGCCCGAGGCGCAGCGCAGCAGCAGGAAGTCGTAGCCGGCGCGGAAGCGCAGGTGTTCCAGCAGTTTATGCGGCGCCTTGCCGACTCGGCGCTCGAAGCGCGGCTGCATCGACCAGATGTCGCGCATGTCGGAACCGATCTTGCGCTGCAGGGCCAGCTTTTCCGTTTGCGAATCGAGCACGTCATCGGCCGCCAAGTGCAGCGCGGGAATGGTCGACTCGCCGGCGGCGCGGTAGGCCGTCCATTTTTCCAGTACCTGGTGCCACAGCAGCGAGGCAAACAGAAAGCCCGGCGAGACGGTCTTGCCAGCGGCGATGCGTTGATCCGTGGCGTCCAGCGCCAGGGTGACGAATTTCGCACCCAACGGCTGTTCCAGCACCACGTCGAGCAGCGGCAGCAAGCCGTGATGCAAGCCTTCCTTGCGCAGCTGCTGCAGGCAAGCCAGCGCGTGGCCGCTCATCAGCAGCTTCAGCATCTCGTCGAACACGCGCGGCGCGGGCACATTGTTGATCAGCGGCGCCATGATGGGAATCGGCGCGGCCGTGTGCGGCTCGATGGTGAATTTCAGCTTGGCGGCAAAGCGCACCACGCGCAGCATGCGCACGGGGTCTTCGCGGTAGCGCTCTTCAGGCTTGCCGATCATGCGCAGGGTCTTGGCGCGGATGTCTTCCACGCCGCCATGGTAGTCCAGCACTTCCTGCGTGGCCGGGTTGTAGTACATGGCGTTGATGGTGAAGTCACGGCGCAGCGCATCTTCGTGCTGCAAGCCAAAGGTATTGTCGCGCAGGACGCGGCCATGTTCATCCTTGGGCGCGGAGTCGGCGCCGGCGCCGCGGAAGGTCGTCACTTCCAGCAAATCCTGGCCGAACATCACGTGCACGATCTGGAAGCGCTTGCCGATGATGAAGGCGCGGCGGAACAATCGCTTGACCTGTTCCGGCGTGGCGTTGGTGGCGATATCGAAGTCTTTGGGTTTGACGCCCAGCAGCAGGTCGCGCACGGCGCCGCCGACGACAAAGGCTTCGAAACCCGCTTCCTGCAGGCTGCTGGTGACGCGGATGGCATTCGACGACACCAGTTTCGGGTCGATTCCGTGTTGCGCAGGACCGAGCACGATGGCTGCCGTGGTGTCGCGCGCTGCCTCTTTTTTAACGCCGAGGATCTTGCGGATGAATTTTTTAATCATTGAATAAGTGGAGTGATGGCCAGCCGTGGAGGGATGCGTGTGCGCTCAAAGCGGTGTTGGGATTGGTTGCGACAGGGTGGGTAACGACCGACAGCAAGGGAATGTCGTTGTGCGAATCGCTGTAAAAATAGCTGCGCTCGAACTGCCCCAGTTCCTTGCCCATCTTTTCCAGCCAGGCGTGGGTGTGGGTCAGCTTGCCCGCGCCCAGGGTCGGCGTGCCCAGCAGCTTGCCCGTGACATTGCCTTCGGCGTCGTATTCGGGCATGGCGGCCAGCAGGTGCTCGACACCCAGCGCATCGGCGATGGGCTTGGTGATGAAATGGTTTGTGGCCGTGACGATGGCCAGCAGGTCGCCCGCGTCCTGGTGCTGCTTCAGCAAGGCTACGACTTCCGGGCGGATCGCCGGCATGACCACTTCGGCCATGAATTGCCGGTGCAGCGCTTCCAGGCGTTCGCGCGGGAATTGCGCCAGGGTGCCGAGGGAAAATTCCAGGTATTCCACCGGGTCGAGCGTGCCGGCCTGGTATTGCGCGAAAAATTCGTCGTTGCGGCGGGTGAATTCGGCGGCGTCCACGGCACCGATGCGTACCAGGAATTCGCCCCACTCGTGATCCGAGTCGATGGGCAGCAGGGTGTGGTCGAGGTCAAACAGGGCCAGATTCATCATTCTTTCGCTTCCGCCTGCAGCAACTCGCGCAACAATGGCAAGGTGATCGGGCGTTGGGTTTCAAGGGAGTAGAGATCGAGAGAGTCCAGCATCGTCGACAGCGAACGCATGTCGCGCCGGAAATGGGACAGCAGATAGGGTAACACGCCCGGCGACAAGGTCAAGCCGCGGGTGGTGGCCGCCTGGGTCAGGGCGGCGATTTTTTCATCGTCGGTCAAGCCGTGGATCTGGTAGATCAGGCCCCAGCCCATGCGCGTGCGCAAGTCTTCGCGCACGGGCAGCACGGCCGGCGGCACGGCGCCGCTGCACACCATATAGGCTTTGTTGGCGCGGATTTCATTGAACAGGGCAAAGGCATCGATCTGCGCCAGCGGCGAGAGTTTTTCGCAATCGTCGAGCAGGTACAAATCCACGTCAGGCGAATACACGAATTCGGACTCGATCGAGAATGGCGAAATGTAGCGCGCGCGCTCGGTGCTGGCCAGGGCCTTGAGCAGATGGCTCTTGCCGGCGGCCAGTTCGCCCCACAGGTAGGCAAAATGTTCGCGCGAGGTGCGCGCGGCGAACTGGCGCATCAGCTGCGCCACTTCGGCATTCTGTCCCACCTCGAAGGTATCGAGGCTGTGCGCCTGGTCTGTGCCTAAATCGAGCACCAGTTGTTTCATGGCGTACGCCTTGTCCTGTTTTTCATTACTGCATGTGCATCGTGGTATTGCTAGGTTGATATGATATCCGCTTTTACTAGGTATTATAGAAGCTGCTGGAGAGGTAGTGGCGTCTTAGATGCTTAAAAGCGACCATCAGGACGGCAGAAGCGGGTAAAGCGAGCAAAACGCCGACGAAACCAAACAATTGTCCGAATGCTAATAAGGCGAAGATCACGGCCAGCGGGTTCAGGCCGATGCGCTCGCCCACCAGGCGCGGCGTGAGGAAAAAGCCCTCGATGACCTGGCCGCAGCCGTAAATGACGGCCACGGCGATGACGCCGCTCCAGTCGGCAAACTGCAGCAGGGCGGCGATCAGCGCCAGCATCAGCCCCAGGCCGAAGCCCAGGTAGGGGATAAACACCAGCAAGCCCGTGATGATGCCCACAGGCAATGCGACCTCGAAACCGGCGATGGCCAGCGCCACCGAGTAGTACGTGGCCAGCACCAGCATCACCAGCAACTGGCCACGCAGGTATTGCGCCAGCAGGGTATCGACTTCCTGCGCCATGCCCACCGTGCGACCGACCCAGCGGCGCGGCACGGCGCCGGCGATGCGCGCCAGCATCGGATGCCAGTCCAGCAACAGGTAGAACAGCACCACGGGAATCAGTACGACGGTGGCCAGCCAGCCCAGCACGGCCGTGCCGCCGATGCGCGCCGAGGCCAGCACGGTGCTCCAGATTTCATCGCCGCTGGTGGCCATCTGCTGGCTCAGCATGCGTTTGATGCCCGTGCCGTCCAGGCGCACGCGGATGCCCAGGTCGCGCAGTTTCGGCGCCAGCAGCTCGTTGGCCTTGCTGAGAAACTGCGGGATCTGCGCCTGCAGCAGGGGAATTTCCTTTTGCAGCACGGGCACGACGATCAGCACCAGCGCTGTAATGGCGAGGAAAAACAACACCACGACGACCAGCACGGCCAGCGGCCGAGGAAAATAAAAGCGTTTGTAGTGCAGGCGTTGCAATCGGTCCACGCCGGGATTGAGCACGTAGGCGAGGATGGCGGCCGCCAGGAAGGGCGTCAGGATGGGGCCCAGGCTGACGAGCAGCAGCAAGAATGCCAGCCAGACCGCGATCCAAAATGCGGTTTGCTTCTGTTCTGCGGTGATGGCGAATGGCATGTGGTTTGTGCTGTTGCGTTAAAAAAAGGCAGTTAATTACGAAATTGCGGGGCAGTTTGATAAAATAGCGACTTGATCGACCGAATTCACCCGCTGGCGCCCTGCCGCACGATGTTGAAAAACATGCTTGCGCGCGTATGCCGGCGGGTATCCGCCTTCTATTTTACCGCCTCCGCTGCCACCACACCATGAACCAGACTTCTAATGTTTCCCTTTCCTACCGTGACGCTGGCGTCGATATCGACGCAGGTGACGCTTTAGTCGAAGCAATCAAGCCGTTTGCCAAGCGCACCCTGCGCGAAGGCGTGATGGGCGGCCTGGGCGGTTTTGGCGCCATGTTTGAAATCAGCAAGAAGTACAAGGAACCTGTGCTCGTCTCGGGTACCGACGGCGTCGGCACCAAATTGCGCCTGGCGTTTGAACTGAACCGCCACGACACGGTCGGCATCGACCTGGTCGCCATGAGCGTCAACGATATCCTGGTGCAAGGCGCCGAACCGCTGTTCTTCCTCGACTACTTCGCTTGCGGCAAGCTGGACGTGGCCATCGCCACCGACGTCATCAAGGGCATCGCCCAGGGTTGCGAACAGGCTGGCTGCGCGCTGATCGGCGGCGAAACGGCGGAAATGCCGAGCATGTACCCGGCTGGCGAATACGACCTGGCAGGTTTTGCCGTCGGCGCCGTGGAAAAATCGAAAATCATCGACGGCACCAAGATCGCCCCGGGCGACGTGGTGCTGGGCCTGGCCTCGTCGGGCGTGCACTCGAACGGTTACTCGCTGGTGCGCAAGATCATCGAAGTGGCGAAACCTGACCTGGAAGGCGACTTCCACGGCCGCAAGCTGGCTGACGTGCTGATGCAGCCGACGCGCATCTACGTCAAGCCGCTGCTGGCGCTGATGGATGCCATGGAAGTCAAAGGCATGGTGCACATCACCGGTGGCGGCCTGGTGGAAAACATTCCGCGCGTGCTGCAGCCTGGCCTGGTGGCCGAACTGGATTCGAAGGCATGGACCATGCCGCCGCTGTTCACGTGGCTGCAACAGCACGGCGGCGTGGCTGACGCCGAGATGCACCGCGTCTTCAACTGCGGCATCGGCATGACCGTCATCGTCTCGCAGGAAAACGCGGACGCCGCCATCGCGCAATTGCAAGCGGCCGGCGAAACCGTCTCGCGCATCGGTACCATCCGCGCCCGCGTAGGCGACGAGCATCAAACAATTGTTATCTAAGCTGTAGCTTGAACAAACAAGGCAGGCGCTCGCGAGAGGCTTGCCTTTTTTTACGTCCAGATGTCTTACCGCGCGTGCGCCGTCTTCATGCGCCCTTCCGATTGCGAGCCGCCCTTGCCGATCATGGCCACGCTGACGGCCGAGACGAGGGAGGCGAACAGGATGTAGCCGACGATGTGCCATGGTTCGCCATTGCCCGTTTTGAGCAGGTAGGTGGCGATGATGGGCGTCAGGCCGCTGGCGAAGATGCCGGAGAACTGGTACACGAAGGAGATGCCCGTGTAGCGCACCTTGGCGTCGAACAGGTCGCAGAACAGGGCTGCTTCCGGGCCATACACGGCCGAATACAGCACGCCCAGCGGGATGATCACGGAACACCACAGCAGCAGCGGATTGTCGGCGTGGTGGAGCATGACCCAGAAGGCGGGAATGGACGACACGCCCGTGATCAATGCGCCCCAGAAAAACACCTTGCTGCGGCCGATGCGGTCTGACAGGCGGCCAAAGAACGGGATGCAAAAGCACATGACGACAGCCGACGCCATTACGCCCATCAGCGCTTCCGTGCGGGCGATCTTGATGGTGTTGGTCAGATAGGTGATGGAAAACACGCCGAAGATATTGAAGAACACGCCGTCGATATAGCGCGCACCCATGCCCTTCAATACATTGCCCGGATAGCGTTTCAAGAGGTCGAAGAACGGAATCTGCGTTTCCGCATTCTTCTCTTTCACAGCTTGGAATTCCGGCGTCTCCATGACGTTCAGGCGTATCCACATGCCGATGAAGACGAGGGCGGCCGACAGGATGAACGCCACGCGCCAGCCCCAGGACAGGAATTGCGCATCCGTCAGGGTGTACGACAGGATCGCCACCACGCCGGAGGCGAGGCACAGGCCGATGGCCAGGCCGATCTGCGGCAGGCTGGCATAGAAGCCGCGCTCTTTGGGCGGCGCATATTCATACGCCATCAGCACGGCGCCGCCCCATTCGCCACCGAGGCCGATACCTTGCAGCACGCGCAGGAACAGCAGCAGGCCGGGCGCCCAGTAGCCGATGTGGTCGTAGGTGGGCAGCACGCCGATCAGGAAGGTGGAGATACCCATGATCATCAGGGTCATCACCAGCATGCTCTTGCGGCCGATCTTGTCGCCGAAGTGGCCGAAGATCACGCCGCCGATGGGGCGCGACAGAAAGCCCACGGCGAAGGTGCCGTAGGCCAGCATGGTCGAGACGAGCGGATCGCCGCCCGGGAAATACAGCTTGCTGAACACGATGCCGGCCACCACGCCGTACAGGAAGAAGTCATACCATTCGATGGTGGCGCCGATCACGCTGGCCATCACGACTTTCCGTAGCTCTTTGGCTTTTTTCGGATTGCTCGGATTGTTATCCATAATATCTAGTCTCCAATCGATATTGATTATGTGTTTTTTTTGATGCTAGGCTTGTCGCCCAGTCATTGGGAGCGGGGCCGTCTGCCCGCCGCTGGCATCCTCCTTGCAGGGATTAGAGTGAAAAGTCGTGTCAGGCGGCTTGCGGCAGGCGCACGGCATCCGCCAGAATCATGTCGGCCGCTTTTTCGGCGATCATGATGGTGGGTGCGTTGGTATTGCCCGAGACGATTTCCGGCATGATCGACGCGTCGACCACGCGCAGGTTCTGCAAGCCGTGCACGCGCAGCCGGTCATCGACGACGGCCATGGCGTCATGCCCCATCTTGCAGGTGCCGCTGGGGTGGTAGATGGACTGGCTGAAGCGGCGCGCCGCGTCCAGCAGTTCCGCATCCGTCTGGAACTGGGGGCCGGGCACGAACTCGGAAATGATGTGCGGCGCCAGCGACGGGGCGGCGGCGATCCGGCGCGCCACGCGCAGGGCTGCAATCGCCGTCTGCTGGTCGCGCGGGTCGGACAGGTAGTTCGGGTAGATGCCCGGGTAGACAAGGGGATCGGCGGATTTGATCGACACGTGGCCGCGGCTGTGCGGGCGCAGCTGGCACACGGACGAGGTAAAGGCGGAAAACGGATGCGCGCCTTCGCCCGGTTTGTCGGCGCTCAGTGGCTGCATGTGGAACTGGATGTCGGGCCGCGCCACCTCGGGCGAGGATTTGGTAAACACCGTCACCTGGCTGGCCGCCAACGTCAAAGGCCCCGAGCGGGAAAACACATATTGCATGCCCACCCACAGTTTGCCCCACAGGCTGTTGACTTCATCGTTCAGGGTTTTCAGGCGCGTCTTGAAGACCAGGCGGATTTGCAAATGGTCTTGCAGGTTCTGCCCCACGCCGGGCAAGTCGTGCACGAGAGGCACGCCGACTTCCCCGAGCAGCGCGCGCGGACCTACGCCCGAGCATTGCAGGATGTGCGGCGAGCCGATGGCGCCCGCGCATAAAATTACTTCGCCGCTGGCGCGCGCCTGGCGCAGCTGGCCATCCTGCCGGTACTCGATGCCGACGGCGCGCTTGCCCTCGAACAGTACGCGCGTGATTTGCGCGCGCACTTCCACGCGCAGGTTGGCGCGCTTGCGGGCCGGCCGCAAAAAGGCTTTCGCCGTGCTCCAGCGCAAGCCTTTGCTGGCCGTCTGCTGGAAGTAGCCGACGCCCTCCTGCGTGGCGCCGTTGTAGTCTGCATTGAAAGGGATGCCGCTTTCCGTGGCGCCGGCAATAAAATGTTCGGCGATGGGACGGCGCAGGCGCAGGTCCGACACCTTTAATGGTCCGCCCACGCCGTGGTAGTCGCTGGCACCGCGTTCCTGGTCTTCCGATTTCTTGAAATAGGGCAGCACCTCGGCATAGCTCCAGCCTGCGTTGCCCAGTTCGGCCCAGCGGTCGTAGTCCTCTTTCTGGCCGCGCACATACAGCAAGCCGTTGAGCGAGCTGGAGCCGCCCAGCACCTTGCCGCGCGGCCATTGCAGCTGGCGCCCGGCAATGCCGGCGTCCGCTTCCGTGCGGTAGCACCAGTCCAGCTTGGGATCGTGCATGGTCTTGAAATAGCCGACCGGCACATGTATCCATGGATTGTTGTCCTTGCCGCCCGCTTCCAGCAACAATACTTGTTTGTTGCTGTCGTGCGACAGGCGGTTGGCCAGCACGCAGCCGGCCGAACCGGCGCCGACGACGATGTAATCGTAGTGTGTTTGCAACATTGCCCTTGTCTCCTGCGTTGCGGTATCGAGCCGCCTCGGCGGGCGTTTTTTGCGATACACTGGTCTTTATTGATTATTTGTGGAACGTCTTGTTCCATTTATAAAAGACGTGCAGCCCCGGGACAAGCGGAAACATCCGCATACGCGAGAGGTGAAACAGAACATGCATGATGCGTTTCAAAAACGGCAGGCCGGGGCCGAAGAAGACAGCTCGGCGGGTAGCGCGGTGGCTGTCAATGCGGCGGCCAGCCATGGCGACGAGGCGCGGGGCTTGCGCGTGCTGCGCCTGATCGAGCACCTGGCCAGCGCCAGCCAGCCATTGACCTTGTCGCAGCTGGCTGCGCGCATGCAGGTGCCCAAGGCCAGCATGATGCGCTTGCTCGATACGCTGGAGCAACATGGTTACGTGCTGCGCACGCCCGTTGGACGCGGCTACGTGCCCGGTGCGGCATCCACCAACCTGGCCTTGGCCACCTTGCGCAACAATGCCCTGATCCGCGTGAGCCGCAGCATCCTGGGCAGCCTGGTGGCGGTCACGGGCGAGACCTGCAATCTGGCCATTCCCGAAGGCAATGCCATCGTGTACGTGGACCGGGTGGAAACGCAGGAACCGCTGCGCCTGCACCTGGTGCTGGGTACGCGCGCGCCCATGCATTGCACGGCCAGCGGCAAGCTGTTTTTGGCGCACATGAATTTGCTGGAGCGGCGCGCATTGCTGGCCATGCTGAGCCTGGAGGCGCGCACGCCGAAAAGCATCACCGATCCCGTGATGCTCGAGCGCGAGATCGTGCGCATCGCCCGCCTGGGCATTGGTATCGATGACGAGGAATTCGTGCACGGCATGGTGGCCGTGGCCGTGCCCATCTGCGCGGCCGACGGACGGATCGTGGCGGCCGTCGCCTGCCACGCGCCCGTGGCGCGCAAATCCGTGGAGCAGCTGATGGAGCACGTGCCGCAGTTGAAAGAAGCGGCCGTCAAATTGCGGCCGCTGTTGCTGGCGGAGTCCAGCTAGGGTTTCAGCACCTTCGCCACTTTGGCGGCCCGCAGGCGGAAGGCGTCCGGCATGCCTGAACCCAGCAGCGGGCGCAGATACAGCCGGAAGGCGTCCGTCACGTCCGTGCCGCTGGCGCTGATGAATTCGTCTTCCATGGTGCGCGTCTTGCCCGCCACGTCCGTCAAGGGCAGCAGCTCGTAGTCGACGGAATAAAAGCCCGTGCGCTTGATGGCGACAGAGCCATCGCGGTCGCCCCACATGGCGAACTGCACCGCCTTCTCACCCACTTCTCGGGCTTCTCGTTGATCGACATCAGAGACGCAGCCGATGAAGGAGCGCTGCAAATAGCCGAAGGTATCGCCGCGCACGCGCTTGATGCCGAGTTTTTCCTTGATTTCGTCGCACAGCAGGTCGGCCAGCGCGCCCGTGCCCGACAATTGCACATTGCCATGTGCATCGCGTTCCACCTCATCGCCCACCTGTTTGGCCAGCAGGCTGGCAATCGGTTCGCCCGAGGCATCGTGGATGCCTTCCGAGACGGCGATCACGCAGCGGCCGTATTTTTCATACGTGGCCTTCACGTCAGCGAGGAATTTTTCCAGCACGAAGACGCGTTCGGGCAGGTAGATCAGGTGCGGGCCATCGTCGGGGAACTTCTTGCCCAGCGCCGAGGCAGCCGTCAAGAAGCCCGCATGGCGGCCCATCACCACGCCCACGTAGACGCCGGGCAAGGCCGCGTTGTCAAGGTTGGCGCCGGCGAACGCCTGCGCGACGAAACGCGCGGCCGAGGGAAAGCCCGGTGTGTGGTCGCTGCCGACCAGGTCGTTGTCGATGGTTTTCGGGATGTGGATGCAGCGCAGCGGATAGCCGGCCTTGTGCGCTTCTTCGCTGACGATGCGCACGGTGTCGGACGAGTCATTGCCGCCGATGTAAAAGAAATGTTCGATCTCGTGCGCGCGCAGCACTTCGAAGATTTGCTGGCAGTAGGCAATATCGGGCTTGTCGCGCGTGGAGCCGAGGGCCGACGAGGGCGTGGCGGCCACCAGTTCCAGGTTGTGGCTGGTTTCCTGCGTCAGATCGACGAATTCTTCATTGATAATGCCGCGCACGCCGTGCAGCGCGCCATACACGCGCGTGACATGTTGAAAACGCCGCGATTCGAGCACCACGCCCACCAGCGACTGGTTGATGACGGCGGTGGGGCCGCCTCCCTGGGCAACAAGAATTTTTCCAGACGGCATGGGATTTCCTCGTAAATGGAGCGGCCCTCCAGCCTACTCCTTTTTTGCCGGGGCGCTGTCTTTTCCGATATGCCTGTCGAGGAATTTTTCCACGTTATCCCAGGCCTGGATGCGCGCTTATTCCGGCGCCCGGATATGCTCCACCAGCCCCGTGCTGCGCCGTCCCGGCGCCGGCGTCAGCCAGCTGACCAGGATGGCGGCGGCCAGGCCGGCCGGCACGCCGAAGATGCCGGCGGAGATGGGCGCGATATGCAACCATTGACCGCTGGCGTTGCCGCCCAGCATGGTGCTGGTGTGCAACATGTAATACAGACACACGCCAAAGCCGGCCAGCATGCCGGCCAGCGCGCCCTGGTAGTTGGCGCGTTTCCAGAACACGCCCAGCACCAGCGGCGGGAACAGGGTCGAGGCAGCCAGGGAAAAAGCCACGCCCACCAGCGACAGGATATCGGCCGGCTTTTGCGAGGCCGCATAGGCGGCGATGAAGGCCACGGCCAGCAGCAGCAATTTTGAAATCGTCACGCGCTTTTGCGTCGAGGCGTTGGGATCGACCACCTTATAATAGATGTCGTGTGACAGGGCGTTGGAAATGGCCAGCAGCAAGCCGTCCGCCGTCGACAGCGCGGCAGCCAGGCCGCCGGCCGCCACCAGTCCGGAAATCACATAAGGCAGGCCGGCGATCTCGGGCGTGGCGAGCACCAGCACGTCGGCGTCGATGGAAATTTCCGCCAGTTGCACGATGCCGTCGCGGTTGACGTCGACGATGCTGATCAGGGGGCTGAGCTTGTCCACATTCGCCCAGTACGACACCCAGGTGGGCAGGTTCGTGTATTGCGTGCCTACCAGTGCCGAGTAAATATCGTACTTGACCAGCACGGCCAGCGCGGGAATCGTGAGGTAGATCAACAAGATGAAAAACAGGGTCCAGAAGACGGACACGCGCGTTTCGTGCACGGAGGGCGTGGTGTAGGAGCGCATCAGGATATGCGGCAGGGCGGCCGTGCCCAGCATCATGCAAAATACGAGGGCCAGGAAATTGTTGCGCTTGATGTCGGACTGCTCGCGGTCCGCGGCGGGAAACGGCTGCGCGTGCGGAATGATCGGTTCGGCGCGTTTCTGATTCTGCACCTGCGCCGCCTGCCACAGCACGCGTGCCTCGTCCGGGCTTTTCGGATAGGCAATCAGGTAGCGCTCCGCGTTACGGATATCGAATAGCGAAGTATTGCGCTGGCGCAAACTATCGAGCTGGCGCTGGGCCGCCAGGCGGCCTTGCTCCCAGGAACCGGGCAAGCCGGCGATGCGCGCCTGGTAGCTGTGCGCGCGCTGGCGGAAGATGGCGCGCACTTCGTTTTCTTTCGGGTCCGTTTCCAGCACGTGTTCGCGCGCGCTCAGTTGCGGCAACACCTTGCCGTAGGCGATCTGCGGCACGGGATTGTCCGCATGCTTGACTGACAGCCACATGGCGGGAATCAGAAAGGCGACCAGGATGATGATGTACTGCGCCACCTGCGTCCAGGTGATGGCGCGCATGCCGCCCAAGAAGGAGCAGACCAGGATGCTGGCCAGGCCCAGGAAGATGCCGACGGAAAAATCCACGCCCGTGAAGCGCGAGGCGATCAGGCCGACGGCGTAGATCTGCGCCACCACATACGTAAACGACACGATGATGGTGGCGGCCACGGCCACCACGCGCACGCTGGCGCCGCGCTTGTCGGTGCCGCTGCCGTAGCGGGCGGCGAGGAAATCGGGAATCGTGTACTGGCTGAACTTGCGCAGGTAGGGGGCGATCAATAGCGCCACCAGGCAATAGCCGCCCGTCCAGCCCATGATGAAGGCCAGGCCGTCAAAACCGTTCAGGTACAGGCCCCCGGCCAGGCTGATGAAGCTGGCGGCCGAAATCCAGTCGGCGGCCGTGGCCATGCCGTTGAACATGGCCGGCACCCGGCGCCCTGCCACATAGTATTCGGTGACATTCGAGGTGCGGCTGATGACGCCGATGGTGGCGTACAGGGTGATGGTGACCAGCATGAACAGGTAGCCGATCCACGCGCGCGGCATGCCTTCCTGTTCCAGCACCGCCAGCGCCAGCAGGAAGGCGGCAAAGCCGGCGGTAAACAGCAGGTAGTAGCTGCACAGGCGCGCAAAGAAGCTGCGCTGGCCGCTCATGCCTGCTCCCCGGCATGAAAAGCCCGGTCCAGGCGCCGCATGCGCCAGGCATAGAAGGCAATGATGGCCAGGTACACCAGCGAGGCGCCCTGGGCCGCCATATAAAAGGGTAGCGGCCAGCCGAACAGATTCAGATGCAACAGTTCGCGCGCATAAAACACGGTCAGAAAGCCCGTCAGCAGCCAGACCAGCAGCAGGATGGCCGTCAGGCGCCGCGTCTTGTGCCAGTGGACATCGAGGCGCGCCTGCAGCTCGGGGCTGGGCGTACGCGCCGGCCGTGCCGGGGGAACGGTTGGGCTCGGCTTATCCATACGTGATGTGATCCTCTTCTGGCGCGTCCGGCAACAGCAGGGCGATGCTGAGGCGCAGCAGGGTGCCCGGCAGCTTCGGCGAGTGCGCGCGCGGATTGTTAACAATATCGACTTCGGCACCATGCTGCTGGGCAATCTCGCGCACGATGGCCAGGCCCAGTCCGCTGCCATCGACATTGCTGCCGAGAATGCGGTAAAAGCGTTCGAACACGTGCGCCCGCTCGGCCGGCGGTATGCCGGGGCCCGTATCTTCCACTTCCAGGATGGCCAGCTCCAGGGTGCTGCGCACGCGCACCGTGACGCTGCCGCCAGCCGGCGTGTAGCGCAGGGCATTGTCGATCAGATTACTCAGCAGTTCACGCAGCATCATGGCATTGCCGGAAATCATGATCGAATACGCTGGCTGTTCGAAGCCCAGGTCGATATGCTGGGCAAACGAGGCTTGCACCCAGTCCTGCACCACGCCGCGCGCCAGTTCGCTCAGCTCGATCGGTTCGAACGCCGTGCCCGCCTGCGGCTGGTTTTCCGCGCGCGCCAGGGCCAGCAGCTGGTTCACCAGGCGCGTGGCCGCCTCCGAACTTTTCGCCAGTTGCAGCAGCGAGCGGTGAATCTCGTCGTGGTCGGTCTGGCGCAGGGCCAGCTCGGATTGCATGCGCATGCCGGCCAGCGGCGTTTTCATCTGGTGCGCGGCATCGGCGATGAAGCGTTTCTGCATGTCGATCGACAGAGATAGCCGCGCGAGCATCTCGTTGAGCGAACCGACCAGTGGCGTGATTTCCTCGGGCACCTGGCCCGATTCGATGGGGGAGAGGTCGTCGGGCGGCCGCGCGCGTATGCGCTCCTGCAATTGCGCCAGCGGCGACAGGCCGCGCGCCAGGGCAAACCAGACCAGGGCCAGGATCACGGGCAGGATGATGAACTGCGGCAAGATCACGCCCTTGATGATTTCATTGGCCAGCTGGGCGCGCTTTTCCAGCGTCTCGGCCACTTGCACCAGCGTGCGGCGCGGTTCGTCGTCGGTGCTGGACGGCATGTCGAGATAGCTGAACGCGACGCGCACGGGCGTGCCGTGGATGGTGTCGTTGCGAAACAGCACCATGCCGCTGCGGTATTTGTCGGGGTCTTGCGGCGGTGGCAAGTCGCGGTCGCCGTCGAGGTATTCGCCGTGCCCGCCCACCACCAGGTAATACAGGGTGTCGACATCGTCGCCGCGCAGGAAGTCGCGGCCCTTGTTACTGCTGTTCTTGTCCTGCACGCGGCGCAGCATCGCGCCGTCGGCTTGCTTGACCTGTTGCGTCAGCACCGTTACGCTGTCTTCCAGCGCATGGTCGAACGGCTGATTGGCGATGCCCTTGGCCACCAGATAGGTGATGGCGATGCTCATCGGCCACAGCAGCAGCAAGGGCGCCAGCATCCAGTCGAGGATTTCGCCAAACAGCGAATGCTCGATGGTGTCATCCTGCTCCGTGGTGGGCGGCTCGAACCAGTCGTCGTCGTCCGCCTCGTCCGCTGGCGCCTCGCGCGCCTTCACTTGCTGGTGGGTCCGCTGGCCGGGCTCGCCGACTCGCCCGCTTCGGCGTTCAGGCGCGCCGCTTCCGAGTATTTTTCCAGGCAATAGCCGAGGCCGCGCACGGTGGCGATGCGCACGCCGCCCACCTCGATCTTCTTGCGCAAACGGTGCACATACACTTCGATGGCGTTGTTCGACACTTCTTCGCCCCATTCGCACAGGTGGTCGACCAACTGTTCTTTCGAGACGAGACGGCCGGTGCGGCCCAGCAAGATTTCCAGCAAGCCCAGTTCGCGTGCCGACAGGTCGAGCATCTGATCGTTGATGTAGGCGCTGCGCCCCACCTGGTCGTAGCTGAGGGGGCCGTGCTTGATGACGGTGGCGCCGCCGCCGGCGCCGCGGCGCGTCAGGGCGCGCACTCTTGCCTCCAGTTCCGACAGGGCGAACGGCTTGGCCATATAATCATCGGCACCCAGGTCGAGGCCATTCACGCGTTGTTCGATGGAATCGGCGGCCGTCAGGATCAGCACCGGCAGCAGCGAGGCGCGCGCGCGCAGGCGGCGCAGCACCTCCAGGCCGGACATCTTCGGCAGGCCCAGGTCGAGGATCAGCAGGTCGAATTCCTGGGTGGACAGGGCCGTGTCGGCCTCCTGGCCGGTCTGGACGTAGTCGATCGCATAACCGGACTGGCGCAGCGAGCGGGTCAGGCCATCGGCCAGCACGCTGTCATCTTCGGCAAGTAAAATACGCATGGTGCACTTCCTATGCTTGCAACATCAGGACATCTGAAGTCTGTATTGTGTTTCATTTTCCGCAAGGTGGATAGTTTTTGTGAAAAACCAGGGTTGTATTGATCTGTTTCAAAACAAATCCACGTTCCGCTTGCATTGATCACTGTTTTTTTATACAGTACTGTCTGTGTAAAGAATTTAACCCACTGGCGCTATCGCAGGCTGCAGGATTCAAATGGATCTGCAACTGTAGAACGGCTGAAAGAACATATGGACGATAAAAAAGCTGTAGTACCCGCATCGGAAAAAGCCAAGGCGCTCGCCGCCGCACTGGCGCAGATCGAGAAGCAGTTTGGCAAAGGTTCGGTCATGCGCATGGATGCCAGCGCGGTGATCGAAGAAGTGCAAGTCGTGTCGACCGGTTCGCTCGGCCTCGATATCGCGCTGGGCGTGGGCGGCTTGCCACGCGGCCGCGTGGTGGAAATCTACGGTCCGGAATCGTCGGGTAAAACCACCCTGACCCTGCAAACCATTGCTGAAATGCAAAAGCTGGGCGGTACTTGCGCCTTTATCGATGCCGAGCACGCGCTGGACGTCGGTTACGCGCAAAAGCTGGGCGTGAACCTGCACGAATTGCTGATCTCGCAACCGGATACGGGTGAGCAGGCGCTGGAAATCTGCGACGCCCTCGTGCGTTCGGGCAGCGTCGACCTGGTCGTCATCGACTCCGTGGCGGCACTGACGCCACGCGCCGAGATCGAAGGCGACATGGGCGATTCCCTGCCAGGCTTGCAAGCGCGCCTGATGTCGCAAGCCCTGCGCAAGCTGACCGGTTCCATCAACCGCACGAATACCTTGGTCATCTTCATCAACCAGATCCGCATGAAGATCGGCGTGATGTTCGGCAGCCCGGAAACCACCACGGGCGGCAATGCGCTGAAATTCTACGCTTCCGTGCGCCTGGATATCCGCCGCACCGGCTCGATCAAGTCCGGCGATGAAGTGATCGGCAACGAAACCAAAGTCAAGGTCGTCAAGAACAAGATCGCGCCACCATTCAAGGAAGCGCACTTCGACATCCTGTACGGCGCCGGCACCTCGCGCGAAGGCGAAATCCTGGATCTGGGCTCGGATGCCAAGATCGTGGAAAAATCCGGTTCGTGGTACAGCTACAACGGCGAACGCATCGGCCAGGGCAAGGACAACGCCCGCGCCTTCCTGCAAGAGCGTCCGGCGCTGGCCCGCGAAATCGAAAACAAGGTCCGCGCTTCGCTGGGCGTGCGCGAACTGCCGCCGCTGGCTGCTGAAAAGCCGGAAAAAGCGGATAAAGCCGCCGACAAGGCTGCCAAGGCTGTGGAAGCCAAGCTCGCCGAGTAAGCAGGCTAGTCAGCTGTTGCGGCACGGCCAGTTTCGGCTGGCCTTGCCTGTGGCGGGTTGCGGGGCGCTTGCTCCGTGGCTTGCCGCGCAAAAGATCTACAATGAATGCCGCCTCGCGCCCGTGCGCCAGGCGGCATTTGTGCTTTTGACGGTGTTTTTGAGCGGTGTCTGGCCGGCGTTTGACGGTATATCGCTTGTGTTGATGTGATGGACGATAGGGTGGAATGATGGCAGCGGTACAACTAAGCCTGAAGGGCAGGGCGCTACGCTTTCTGTCGATGCGCGAACACAGCCGCATGGAATTGCGGCGCAAGCTGCAGCGGCATGCGCAGGAGGACGATGATGTGGAAGCCTTGCTTGACAGCCTGGAGCAGGCCAACTGGCTGTCGCAGGAGCGTTTTTCCGAATCGCTGATCCATCGCCGCTCGGCCCGTTTCGGCAATAGCCGCATCATGGCGGAATTGCAAAGCCATGGCATCGCCGGCGAGGCGTTGCAGGAAATCAAGGCGGGCCTGGCCGAAGGCGAGACCGCGCGCGCCTGCGAAGTGTGGCGTCGCAAGTTCGGCCAGGTGGCGCAGGATGCCGAACAGCGCAACAAGCAGGTGCGCTTCCTGATGCAGCGCGGCTTTTCGCAGCGCGCTGTGCAGGTGGCCTTGAAAGGCCTGGAGCCCGAGGACGACTAGGCACGCGCCACGCGGCGTCCCGCTGGCCAAAGGTCAGGTCTGCGCGCGGGCCTGCCCGCCGTGGCCCCGCTGTGTTCCTTCTGCAACAGTTGATGGCTGCCCTGTGCCTTGCCGGCAAGCCAGCCTCGCTGCAGATCATTGTTTTACTGGTAAGTTCACTTTCCTTGTCATCCGGCTGTCACTGGATGGCATATTGTTGCACTGCGTGGAGCCGGGCCTGCCCGTGCTGCCGTCTGCCGGGCAGGCGCGGCAAGTTGCGGTATTTCGCGGCGCGCGTCGGCCATATCTATCATCACCATGCGTGATAACAGCATCAATTTCCATGTGTATTCTTTATACTTTGAAATGTTTTTATCAAAGCAATGAAAAATTATGTTGCGGCGCAACCAGCGCCCAATGTGCTACACTTTTAGGGTTTTTGCGGCGCCGCAGGTGCGGTTGCTGTTCGTAGAAGCTGCGAACAGCGTGCTTTAGGCACATGGCTGCTTACTAAATTATGGCCGCGCAAGCGGCATCGGTCTTATGCCCCTGCCAACTCCCGTATCCCGGCGCGCCCTACGGCACTCCCGCGTTATCGACGTCCAAGCGTATATGCGCGACGACGGCCTGTGGGATATTGACGCCCGTATCACCGATATCAAAAGCTATGACGCGATGCTGGCCTCCGGCCCCCGTCCCGCCGGCACTCCCCTGCATGACCTCCACTTACGCATTACCGTCGATCACGAACTGACCATTGTCGAGGCCGAAGCTGCCTCCGATTCCGTACCCTATCCCGGTTTTTGCGATACCATCGGCCCCGCTTACAGGGCGCTGATCGGTCTGAATTTATTGAAGAATTTCCGCCGCGACTTGAAACAGCGCCTGGCGGGAATCGCCGGCTGTACCCATTTGACCGAATTGGCGCAAGTCTTGCCGACTGCGACGGTTCAGGCATTTGCCGGCGATGTCTGGTCGACCCGCGACGGTGAGAATGCTGATTTGTCGCATGAAAAGCCGTTTCAACTCGACAAGTGTCACGCCCTGCGCACCGATGGCGGGGCGGTTGCACAGTATTACCCGCGCTGGGTAGCCAAAGCGTAACCCCGGCGCTCTGTTTTTCCTGTTTTTTTTGCACCACTAACCGTATTTTTACACATCAGTATCAGAAGGGAAGCCAGCATGAAAATCCATGAGTATCAAGCCAAAGAAATCCTCCGGCAGTATGGAGTGACGGTACCACGCGGTATTCCGTGCATGTCCGTCGACGAAGCCGTCAAGGCTGCGGAAACCCTGGGCGGTCCGGTATGGGTCGTCAAGGCGCAGATCCACGCAGGTGGCCGCGGCAAGGGCGGCGGCGTGAAAGTGGCAAAATCGATCGAACAGGTCAAGGAATACGCCGACCAGATCATGGGCATGCAGCTGATCACGCACCAGACCAGCGCCGAAGGCCAAAAAGTCAACCGCCTGCTGGTGGAAGAAGGCGCCGACATCAAACAAGAACTGTACGTTTCGCTGGTCACCGACCGCGTCACCCAGAAAATCGTCCTGATGGCTTCGTCCGAAGGCGGCATGGACATCGAAGAAGTGGCCGAGAGCCACCCAGAGAAGATCCACCACGTCACCATCGATCCAAGCGTTGGCCTGACCGATGCCCAGGCAGACGACATCGCGACCAAAATCGGCGTGCCTGCCGGTTCCATCGCCGACGCCCGCGTCAACCTGCAAGGCCTGTACAAAGCGTACTGGGAAACCGACTGCTCGCTGGCCGAAATCAATCCGCTGATCGTCACCGGCAGCGGCAAAGTCATCGCCCTGGACGCCAAGTTCAACTTCGACCCGAACGCCCTGTTCCGCCATCCGGAAATCGTCGCCCTGCGCGATCTGGACGAAGAAGATCCAGCTGAAATCGAAGCGTCGAAATTCGACCTGGCTTACATTTCGCTCGACGGCAACATCGGTTGCCTGGTGAACGGCGCCGGCCTGGCCATGGCCACCATGGACACCATCAAGCTGTTTGGCGGCGAGCCAGCCAACTTCCTGGACGTTGGCGGCGGCGCTACGGCAGAAAAAGTGACCGAAGCGTTCAAGATCATGCTGAAAAACCCAGGCCTGAAAGCCATCCTGGTGAACATTTTCGGCGGCATCATGCGTTGCGACGTGATCGCCGAAGGCGTCATCGCCGCGGTGAAAGCTGTCTCGCTGAACGTACCGCTGGTCGTGCGCATGAAGGGCACCAACGAAGACCTGGGCAAAAAGATGCTGGCCGATTCCGGTCTGCCTATCATCGCAGCCGACACCATGGAAGATGCAGCCAAGAGCGTCGTTGCCGCCGCTGCCGGTCAAGCTTAATTAAGGAATCAACATGTCCATTCTGATCAATAAAGATACCAAAGTCATAACCCAAGGGATCACCGGCAAGACCGGCCAGTTCCACACCCGCGGTTGCCGCGACTACGCGAACGGCAAAGCTGCCTTCGTGGCAGGCGTGAACCCGAAGAAAGCCGGCGAAGACTTCGAAGGCATTCCCATTTTCGCTAGCGTGACCGAAGCGAAAAAAGAAACCGGCGCCAACGTGTCCGTGATCTACGTGCCGCCAGCAGGCGCGGCAGCGGCGATCTGGGAAGCTGTCGAAGCTGAAATGGATCTGGCCATTTGCATCACCGAAGGCATTCCTGTGCGTGACATGATGGCCTTGAAAGACCGTATGGCCAAGTCGGGCAGCAAAACCTTGCTGCTGGGCCCTAACTGCCCAGGCTTGATCACGCCAGACGAAATCAAGATCGGCATCATGCCAGGTCACATCCATAAAAAAGGCCGTATCGGCGTGGTTTCGCGTTCGGGTACCCTGACCTATGAAGCAGTGGGTCAGCTGACGGCATTGGGCCTGGGCCAATCGTCGGCAGTCGGCATCGGCGGCGACCCGATCAACGGTCTGAAGCACATCGACATCATGAAGATGTTCAATGATGATCCAGATACCGACGCGGTCATCATGATCGGCGAAATCGGCGGTCCGGACGAAGCCAACGCGGCTTATTGGATCAAAGACAACATGAAAAAACCGGTCGTTGGCTTCATCGCTGGCGTCACCGCTCCTCCAGGCAAGCGCATGGGCCACGCCGGCGCGTTGATCTCGGGCGGTGCCGATACGGCACAAGCCAAGCTGGAAATCATGGAAGCTTGCGGCATCACCGTGACCAAAAACCCGTCGGAAATGGCGCGTCTGCTGAAAGCCATGCTGTAATTCCAGCCAGGTTCACGCAGTACCAAAAGGAGCTTCGGCTCCTTTTTGTCGTCCGCAAGACAGGCCGCTTTCCGACCTGGACCGACGGCGCTGGTCCGAACCTGCCCAAATGTGTCATTTTTCTTTCCACGTGTACCGCCGCTGCCCGGGCGCGCCGCTGGCATGGCGCTTGCACCGTGCACGGCACGAGCAATGCACAATGGGAGAATACGATGCGCGCGCAGAGCGGATTTACCCTGATAGAACTGATGATCGTGGTGGCCATCGCCGGCATCCTGGCGGCCGTGGCCATTCCCCAGTATGGCGACTATACGATGCGTGCCAAGGTCAGCAACATGCTGGCGGCGGCCGCACCGCTGAAGACAGCCGTGGCCCTGTGCGTGCAGGAAAACGGGGGCCTGGCGACCGCTTGCAGCACTCCCACCCCGGCCGTGCCCAGCGCCATCCCCATCTTTAGCCCGACGCGCGAAGTGGCCGGCGCCAAGGTCGACAAGGGCAATATCGAGCTGACCCTGGCGGGCGACATGGGCAGCGGCATGGGTGGCCAGACAGTGAGCATGGAGCTGCAGGTCGGCTCCAGCAGCCTGAGCTGGTTTAACAGCACCAGCGTGACGAATGCGGCGGTCAAGGAAGCTATTACCAGGAACAATATTCCCAAGGTGGTGGCGACGCAGTAAGCGGCGCCTGCCGCGTCCGTGTCAGACGATTTTTTGCCGGTCTGCGATCAGCGCTTCATAGGTGAGGTTTTGCAGCAGGGTGTAGTGGGTCGGTTCCAGGTCGATGAATTGCACGCCATACGTATAGATTTCAGCCACCTCGGCGGTATTGCCATTCGACGGCTTGCCCACGCTGACGTTCTGGATGCGCGCGCGCGTATTGACGCGCATCTGATGCTTGTTCGGCTGCACCAGCAGGGTAAAGCTGAGCGCGACGCCCTCGTCGTCCGGCGTGAGCATGCTGGGCGCCTCGATCAGCGCCCCCGAGACGCTGAGGTTGACGATAAACACGGGCACGGCCGCCACGTCGCGGTAGCTCAGCTGCGCCGGAATGTCCACTTTCACGCGCATGGCCGTGCGCAG
This sequence comes from Janthinobacterium lyxosi, assembly GCF_051380665.1. Taxonomy (NCBI): domain Bacteria; kingdom Pseudomonadati; phylum Pseudomonadota; class Betaproteobacteria; order Burkholderiales; family Oxalobacteraceae; genus Janthinobacterium; species Janthinobacterium lyxosi. The sequence goes on along the minus strand of NZ_JBNYXM010000009.1, from coordinate 5,286 downwards.
GCTGGTGCCCTGGATGGCGTCGGGAAAGCTCAGGTGCACATAATTGAGCGGGCGGCCAAAGATGCGCAGCACGCTGCACGCAAACGAACACACGGTGACGCCGGAAAACACGCGGATGGTCAGCTTGTCGCCCTCGTTGAGCACGATGGACGCGCCGTTTTCCATGGGAATCTTGACGATCAGGTACTCGTCTTTTACATAGCCGATCAGGGTCGAGAAATGCTGGATGGGTTTGATGGTGCGGTGCGTGATGAACTGGATGCGTCCGCCCACCTGCAGATTCATCGCCTCGAATTCGAAGTCCTGGAGCTTGCTTTCCGCCGCGGGCTTGTTGCTTGTCATGCGATGCTCATCTTGATATTGTCGATTCGCAGTATGCATGATTTCTTGATGAAAAAGCACTTATATCAATGAAATTCATATTGGTATCGAAAAATACCATGTGCGCGTCCTGGCAGGCGGTTCAGGCTTTACAATTGCGTCAATATTGACGAATGTAAATCTTATGCCGCGCAGCTATTTCTGGACGATGTTGTTGTTGATCCTGCATCAGGTCGATGCGGCGTACTGGCGCGAATGGGAAATGTTCCATGTGCCGGGCGGCATACAGGGTTTCCTGGTATTTAACCTGGCAGCCATTGCCGTGGTACTGGTGGGCTACCGGCACGTGCTGTTGGCCACCCCGCGGGCGGCCCTGTATGCGGGCGTGTGCGCCGCGCTGGGCGTGGGAACGTGTTTGATCCATGCCGGCTTTGCGCTGGCCGGGCTGGAGCAGTTTCACTTGCCCCTGTCGATGGCCATCATCGTGCTGTGCCTGGCCAGTGCCGTCTGGCTGCTGTGCGACTTGCGCCGCGTCCAGGGCCAGTTGGCGCGCCAGGCAGCATAGTTAAACCTGTGCGTGCCAATCGCCCGACTTGCCGCCATGCTTTTCCAGCACGCGCACATTCGTCATGACCATGCCGCGGTCGACGGCCTTGCACATGTCATAAATCGTCAATAAGCCAATCTGCACGGAAGTGAGCGCTTCCATTTCCACGCCCGTCTTGCCGGTGGTGTCGACCTGGGCGCGGCAGTGCACGCTGTTGGCCGCTTCATCCACTTCGAAGTCGACGGTGACGCGGGTGAGGGCCAGCGGGTGGCACAGGGGAATCAGGTCGCTGGTGCGCTTGGCGCCCATGATGGCGGCGATGCGGGCGATGCCCAGCACGTCGCCTTTCTTGGCGTTGCCGGAAATAATCAAGGCCAGGGTGGCGCGCTGCATGCGGATGGTGCCGGCGGCCACGGCGCTGCGGCGCGTGTCTTCCTTGGCACCTACGTCGACCATATGGGCCTGGCCCGTGGCATCAAAATGGGTCAGTTCCCCGGCGAGGGCTTGCTTGTCTGCTGTTGTCATGGCGTCAAAATAGGTGAGGAGTGGGGGCACGGTACGCCAGGCCACGACGCCATGCCACTGGCATGGCGCATGCTTGTTGCGTGGAAATGGGCGCCGCTAACAAGGTATGATAGCACCCGTGAATTCAAAAACTACCCTTCCGATCGTACTTGAAAACGCCGGTGCGGCATGGCTGCGCCGCTCCTGGCGCACATCCATGCTGGCTGCATTGTGGCTGGCGGCGCCGTTTGCGCTGGCGCAAACCTATACGTCCGCGCCGGCGGCGCCGAACCTGCCGAACCTGGGCGATACCTCGCGCGAAGACCTGTCGCCGGCGATGGAGCGCAAGATCGGCGAGGAAATCATGCGCGGCATCCGCGGCGACCGCGATTACCTCGACGACGCGCCCTTGCTGGAATACCTGAATACCTTCGGCAACGCCCTCGTGGCGGCGCGCCCCAGCGTGCGCGGCGAAACGAATTACGACTATTTCTTCTTTGCCGTGCGCGATCCCCAACTGAACGCGTTTGCCTTGCCCGGCGGTTTCATCGGCGTCCACTCGGCCCTGGTGCTGGCGGCGCAAACGGAGGCGGAACTGGCTTCCGTGCTGTCGCACGAGATCGGCCACGTGGCGCAGCGCCATATCGCGCGCATGCTGGGCCAGCAGCGCCAGGATGCCCTGATGCCGCTGGCCGCCATGCTGCTGGCGGCGCTCGCTTCGCGCGCGGGCGGCGACGTGGCCATGGGCGTGTTTGCCGCCGGCCAGGGCCTGGCCATCCAGCGCCAGCTCAATTTCGGCCGCGACGCCGAACGCGAGGCGGACCGCATCGGTTTCCAGATCATGGGCGAGGCCGGTTTCGATACCACCGGCATGGTGGCCTTCTTCGGCCGCATGCAGGCGGCCAGCCGCTCGTACAGCGACCTGATGCCCGCCTATCTGCAGACCCACCCGCTGACGACGGAACGTATCGCCGACATCCAGGCGCGCATCCGCGAGCAGCCCTACAAGCAGCGTCCGGACAGCCTGAGTTTCCACCTGGCCCGGGCCCGCGCCCGCGTGCTGCAGGATGAAAGCGTGCAAGGCCTGTTGAATGCCAAGGCGGTCTTCAAGACGCAGCTGGAACAGCAAAGCCGTTTCCAGGTGGTGGCCGCCCATTACGGCTTGTCCTTTGTCGCCGTCAAGCAGGGCAAGCCAGCGGAAGCGCAGAAGGAACTCGACGCTGCCACTGCCGCCCTGCACCAGCCGGCCGGGCCGAATGTGTTTACCTCGGGTGGCACGCAGGGCCCCAATTCGCTGCTGGCGGCGATGGGGCTGGAAGTGCTGTTGATGCCGGCGCAGAAGAAGGAGGTGGCGCAGCAAGCCCTCAAGGCGGCGGACGCGGCGCGCCAGCAGTTTCCCCTCTCGCGCGGCATTGCCCACCAATATGCGGAAGCGCTGATGGCTGCTGGCAAGCTGGAGCAATCGACCTTGTACTTGCGCGACCAGGTGCAGCTCTACAAGGAAGAGCCGGAACTGTACGATTTATTGGCGAAAGCCTATGCGGACCAGGGCAAGATGACCTTGCAACACATGGCGCTGGCCGAATCCTACGTGCTGCAGGGCGCCACCATGGCCGCACTGGACCAGCTGACGATCGCCCGCAAGTCGACGGACGCGACTTTTTACGACCAGGCCGTGATCGATGCGCGTGAGCGCGAGCTGCAGGAAAAGCGCCGCGAACAGATCAAGGACCAGAAGGGCTAGCGGCTACTCCGCTTGCGGCGCGCGCTGAAAGCCGAAGGTTTGCGGCACGCTGGCATAGGCTAGCGGCTGCACGGCAATTTCCTTGCCGTCATGCAATAACACCAAGTTTCCCTGACTATTTTCCAGCCAGGCCAGCAGGGCCTCGTCGCTGGCCACCATGCCATCAATGCGCAGCGATGGCAGCACGTGCGCCATGTCGCGGTCATCGATCTGCGCCACGATGTCGCCCTGGCGCAGGATCAGCGCACCGTTGTCGCACAGGTAAGCCTGCTCGATTTGCGCCAGCGGCGTACCCGTCTGCAAGACAAAAACGTGCTGCGGATCGTTGCGGGCGATATACGGCGTCGCTTCCAGATTCACATACACGCGCTGCGGGCCATTCTGGAAAAACCAGCAACCGCGTTCGTCCTGACCGTAATTGCGGTTGATAAAGTTCAACAGGGCCACGTGGGCGATCTTGTCGCCGGGCAGTTGTTGCTGTTGCGCATGCTGGTCGCGCATGCGCCAGTGGCCGCGTGCATCGAGGCCCAGCCAGCCGTAGCAGTGGGGCACGTTCGGCCATTTGGCCAGGGCCTGTTTGACGAGTTCATCCATGTGTAGCGTTTTCCGTGTGCGTTTGCGAGCTACCAGCGTGACAGCTTTGCGGGGAAGAGGGCGCCGTGTTGCCGCCTTCAAAAAAGTGGATCAGGCGCTGCGGCAGCCAGCGTGTGCTTCCCGGCAACTTGCCTGCGGCAAAGCCGACGTGGCCGCCGTGGCGCGGATACTCGAGCATGACCTTGGGCGCGGCGCTGCGCGGCAAGAAGCGCCCGGGCAGGAAGGGATCATTTTGCGCATTCAATACCAGGGTCGGAACTGTGATGTCCGAGATGACGTGCTTGGCGCTGGCGCGGTGCCAATAATCGTCGGCGTCGCGGTAGCCGTGCAGGGGTGCCGTGACGACATTGTCGAAGGCGTGCAAGTCGCGCGCGGCCAGCATGGCCTCGCGCGCAAACAGGCCGGGAAACTGTTCCAGCTTGGCCAGGCATTTCGGTTTGAGCGTGTTCAGGAACATGCGCGTGTAGAGCCGGTTGGCGCCGGATGACAGAGCCTTGCCCCCTTGCGCCAGGTCCAGCGGGGCCGATACGGCCGCCGCCGCATCGATGAAATCGGCCTGGTGCTGCGACTGACCCAGCCAGCACAGCAGGGCGTTGCCGCCCAGCGAGACGCCGGCCGCGTAAAATTTACCTGTCGCGCGCGGGCGCAGGCGCTGCACGATCCAGTCCACTTCCTGCGCATCGCCCGAATGGTAAAAACGGGGTGCCAGGTTGGCTTCGCCCGAGCAGCCGCGAAAATGCGGCACGGCGCCCGACCAGCCGCGCGCCGCCACTTCGGCCATCAGGGCGCGCGCGTAGTGGCTGCTGGATGAGCCTTCCAGCCCGTGGAACAGCACCACGAAGGGCTGGCCCGGCTGGCCGTCGACCAGATCGACATCGACGAAGTCGCCATCGGGCGCTTGCCAGCGTTCGCGGCGGAAGGGTACGGCCGGCTTGGCGCGGCACACGGCCGGATAAATCGTCTGCGCGTGGCCGCCAGGCAGCCACAGCGGGGCGGTATAGGGCACGTTGTAAATAAGAGGCAAAGACATCAGTGCAGGATCTGCGTCCCCGTGCTGTCGGCCGGCGCGCCGCCCGGGGCGATGGACGCGTGGTGCAGCACGATGCGCCAGCCGCGCGGCGTTTTCACATACACATTCGTGGCCAGCAGATGTACCGGGCCGCTTTCTTCCTGGGTGACGCCTTCGATCACCGTGTGCACGGAACTCATCAGGTTGTGCGTTTCATGCAGCTGTGCCGGCACGATGTGCAGGCCGCCGCCCGCCAAAATGGCTTCCCACGAGGCGCGGATGGCGGCATGGCCGATCAGGCGTGCGCCGCCCGGGTGGATGCAGACGATCTCTTCATCGTCGGCCCATAGCGCCATCAGCGCTTCAAGGTCGGCGCGGTGCAAGGCATCGTAAAACGCCGCTTCGACTTCGGCGGCGCTGCCATTGAGTTCTTTCAGACGTTTCATGACGACTATATGGACGCCTCCCGTTTGGCAAGGTGATTTTGTGTGTTTCAGACAGGCTAGGCTGCAGTTCTATATCCGGCCTTGTTGCAGTTGTATTGCTCTGCGGGCCCCGATGAAATCG